>DJFO01000068.1:1026-6382 GCA_002432555.1 Marinagarivorans sp. UBA5870 | reverse complement strand
GGCGCCGATCATGTTCTTGCCGAGGGGATGGTTGACCCCGGTTTTACCGCCGACCGATGAGTCCACTTGGGACAATAAAGTGGTGGGCAGCTGGATAAACGGCACACCGCGTTGATAACAAGCGGCAGCAAAGCCCGCCATGTCACCGACGACCCCGCCGCCCAGGGCTATGAGCGTTGTCTTGCGGCTGTGTCTGTCGCGCAGCAAACCGTCAAAGATCAGCGCAAGAGTCGCCAGATTCTTGAATTCCTCACCATCCGGCAAGGATATTGTGGTGATCTGCACGCCGGGCCGCGCGCTGACCAAAAGCTGCCTCACCCGCTGTTCGTACAAAGCGGCGACTGTTGGATTGGTGACAATGCATACTTGTTTCGAATCCAGATGCGGGGCGATCAGCTCGGGTTTCTCGAGAAGACCGGAACCTATGTGTATAGGGTAACTGCGATCCCCGAGGGCCACGCGCAGTTGGGCTGGTGTAGTCATAGGCGGTAAACGAGCGAGTCGAGAAAAGCGCTCAGATTAAGTAGTTTGGTGGGGTCAATCAAGTTTTGCGGGATCAGCCGGCGGTTTTTTCTGCGGTTGAGAGCCAGTGCAGTAGGTGTTGTACGACCCATTTGCTGCTGCGGCCGTCGGTCTGTAAAACGTAATCGGCGAGCTGGCGGTAGAGAGCGTCGCGCTGCCGCATTAGCTCTTCGAGCCGCGCGCGCGGATCCGCCACTTGCAGCAAAGGCCTTTTTTTGTCCTTGCTGGTCCGCGCCAACAGCTGATCGATGGAGGCGGTGAGATAAACCACCTTGCCGAGGCCGGCGAGGCGCGAGTGATTTTCCGGCCGCACCACGATCCCCCCGCCCGTGGCAATGACATGGCGGTGCAGGCCTTTCAAGGAATCGAGAATTGCGGTTTCGCGCAGGCGAAAGCCCGCTTCGCCCTCAACATCGAAAATCCAGGGAATATCGGCCCCGGCACGCTCTTCGATTAGGTGATCGGTATCGACGAAATGAAAGGCAAGGCGGGAGGCGAGATAGCGGCCTACAGTCGACTTGCCGGCCCCCATGGGGCCGACAAGGATTATGTTTTCCGTCACTGTCAGTTGTCTACGCCGTTGGACATTATGCGGGGCGTGATGAAGATCAGGAGTTCGCGTTTCGTCTCATCGTTGATGTCTTTGCGGAAGAGGCGACCCAACACCGGAATGTCACCCAAAAGCGGTACTTTGGATTGCGCGGTCAAGGTGTTGTTCTGGAAGATGCCCCCCAGCACCACGGTCTGGCCGTCCGGCACCAGTACTTGGGTTTCCACCTTCGTCAACTCGATGGTTGGACCCGCGCTGGTTTCTTCACCGGGTGAATCCTGATTGATAATCAAGTCCATGATAATTTTGTCATCCGGCGTGATCTGCGGGGTTACATCCAGCTTCAAAAGCGCTTTCTTGAAGGAGATACTGGCCGCAACGCCGCCGCCGGCACCGCCCGCTCCCGTGGTGGCGGAAGCGTCGCGGTACGGGATTTCGGTACCCGATTCTATGCTCGCCTGCTGTTTGTCGCCGGTGATGACTTTCGGCTGGCTGACGATTTCCGCGTAGCCGCTGTCTTCCAAAGCCGACAGTTCCAGGCCGAGGAACATGTTGTCGCGGATAATATTCCAGGCAAACCTCGAAGCGGTTTGGCCGGTGGCGGCCAGATCATAGAAAGGCTGGGTCTCCACGGAGAAATCGCCGGTGAAATTGCCATCCTGATCAAAGCTAACCTCGGCAGAATCGCTGTCCAGGCGGTCGCCGGTGATTACGTTGGCGGTTCTTTTGCCATTCGAGGCCAGAACAATGCCGTTGCCCAAGGAGGCGCCGAGTTCTTTGCGGAAGTCGGTGTTGGCAATCACAATGCGCGCTTCGATCATGACCTGCCGTATTGGAATATCTACCTGTTCGATCACCTTGCGGAAGCCGACGATTTTTTCTTCGGTATCCGTCAGGATAATCGAGTTGGTGCGCTCATCGACGATGGCGTGACCGCGTTCGGAAAGAATACTTCCCGTGGCATTGCGGTCTTGAGCGGCACGGCCGGCCCCACCGGTTCCGCCACCGGCGCCTTGCTCGCCGTATTGCGGAATAAACAAATCGAACAGTTCACGCGCGTTGGCGTAGCGCACGCGAATGTATTCCGTGCGCAGCGGCGCCAGTTCTTCCAGTTGTTTTTTGGTCTCCAGTTCCTGGCGCTCGCGCTCGGCGATTTCCGCGGCCGGGGCGACCATCAATACGTTGCCAACTTGCCGCTTATCCAGGCCCTTGGTTTTCAGAACCAGTTCCAAAGCCTGATCCCAGGGCACATTGTCCAGTCGCAGAGTGATATTGCCTTTTACCGTATCGCTCGCCACCAGGTTCAGCTCGGTGACGTCGGCGATCAACTGCAACACGCTGCGCACTTCGATATTCTGGAAATTTAATGACAGTTTTTCGCCGGTGTAGGCGAATTGTGACCGCCGGTCTTCTTGTTCCGCGCGCGTCAGCGGTTTTACGCTGATCACATACTCGTTGTCGGCCTGATAGGCGAGGTAATCGTATTCGCCCGTGGCTTTGATGGACAGGGCCGAGCGAACATTATCGCCACCGGCGGAAACCATTTTGACGGGTGTTGCGAAATCCGTGACGTCCAGCTTACGTTTCAACTCGTCGGGGAGGGCCGTCTGCATGAAGCTGACGTCAATGCCGCCGGCAACTTCCTCGATGTCGATGCTCACGTTGGGGTTGGTCAACTGGACGATCACTTTGCCCTCACCGGCATCCCCGCGGCGGAAGTCAATCGAAGTGATGGCGGATTTGGATCTGTCCCAATCGTTTTTACTTTTGGCAGCGGCCACAGGCGCGGCAGCGCGGGGGGATTCGACACTCTTTACGACATCCGCTTCGGCGGAAGTCCGCTCGGACCCCACTTCGATAATAAAAGTATTGCCTTCTCTGCGCGTGTTATAGGTGGACAGCTGATCCATGTTGACGATCAGACGGGTGCGGCCGGCACTGGAAACCACCACGGCGCTAGAGACTTCGCCTATGTCCATGTCGAACTTTTTTTGTTTCAGGCTGTTATCCGTATTGTCGAAGTCCAACACTATGCGGGCCGGCTTTTCGATGGTGTAACCGGCGGGATCGGCTGGCAGCTCATCGAATTGCAGACGCAGTTCCACTTTTTCCCCTGGCAGTTCGGAAAATTGAATGTCTTGCAATTGTGCCGCCCAAGACATTGCCGGCAGCACACAGGTGGTCAGCAGCAACCCAGCGATTTTTCTACGTTGAACAAACATGCCAGTTATTCCTTCTCAGATAATTTCAATGTGCGGGGACGTTGTAGCCAACCGCCGAGGCCGTCCGACACAATCTCGACTATGTCGACCTGTGTTGCGGAAGCAGCCACAATTTTGCCGTGGTCCTTACCCAGGTAATTGCCGACTGTGACCCGGTTTATACCGCCCACACCATCTTTAATTAATGCCCAGAACCGCCCCTCTTTTTGCAGCGTACCCACCATGGAGAGAGCGTCGATCGGGAAGGTTTCCAAGTATTCTTTTTCGCGACCGAAGTCCGGTTTAATCGTTGGATCTTGGGACTGTTCCAGTTCCTTGACGTCCACGGGCGCGTCAAATGGACTGCGCATGGCCGTCACGTTGTAAATGTAGGCGTCGTAGGTGCGCAGCGGCGGAAGAGGTTCGATGGCGCCTTGAGGCTTGGCCTTCACGTCCTCTATGTATTTCCGCAGATCGCTGTGGTCCTCGCCGAAGGAGCAGCCGGTGAGGCTTGTCAAAGCGCTGGCGACAAGCAAGACTGGCACCCGTGCAAGGGTTTTTATCGATATTGTGACCATCCGCACTATTCCTGCTCTTTATATCTGTAGGTTTTTGCCTGAACGGTCATCAAGAGATTACCTGCCTTTTCGTCACGTCGTATGTCGAAATCGTGCAGCGTAACTATCCTCGGCATTCCTGCAACACCACTTACAAAGGCACCAAACTCGTGGTAACCGCCGGCGACTTTGATTTCGATGGGTAACTCCACGTAGAACTCGGCCGCGATTTCCGGCTTTAAAGTGATACTTTCAATTGCCAGGCGACTGTCGATGCCCTTTTCATCTATGTCTTCCAGCAGGCCGGGTACCTCGGTGTCCTTCGGCAGCTGCTTCTTGAGCGCCTCGAACGACTCTTGCATTTCCGCCATCTGCTGTCGGTATTTTTCGAGATTGGCCGCTTCGAACGCCTTTTTCTCGAAAGTTGCCTTCAGGTCTACCTCTTTGCGTTCTGCGCCGGCCAGCTGCGCATTTTTATCTTTGACTACCAAAAAATAGGCACCGGCAATGATGACGGCGCAAGCCAGCAGGCAAACAAAAATGCGTGCGGGCACCGGCCATACGCCGATCCGGTCCCAGTCGAGATCGGAAAAATTGAAGTTCTTCAGTTGCTCTGCGTAATCTGACATGCCGGCCATACTTAAGCGCCACCTTCCGGTTTTTCACTCGCAGGCAATACTGCTTTGAATTGTAAGGAAAACTCTGAAGCCTGTTCACCGAATTTATCCGACGCCTGGATGGACTTCAGATTTGGATTGGCAAACCATTCCGATTGGTCGAGATTTCTCATAAAACTTGAAACCCGATTGCTGGATTCGGTCACGCCGTTGATCGATATGGAATCACCCTGACGGGTCAAGGAATTAAAGAATAGGCCATCCGGGACCGCGCGCACCATTTCGTCGAAATAACGCACAATGGTCGGTCGGGTGCCTTGGAGGTCCTGGATGACTTTCATGCGCGCAATCAGCTCTTGGCGTTTTTTCTTCAATTCATTGATTTCCTGAACGCGCTTGTCCAGCGTGGCGATCTCAGTGTCGAGGAGCTGGTTGCGTTGCTGTTGATTGTCTATCGCCCCGTCGACGAAGCGAACCCACCCAAACGCGACTATCACCGCCAGCAGGCTGACCGCACCCAGTTGTGTGAGGAACTCTTTTTTCTTCTCTTGGCGATGTTCTTCCCGCCAGGGTAGGAGGTTAATTCTAGCCATCGAAATCAAAACTCCTCAAAGCCAAACCAGTTGCGATCATCAGAGCCGGGGCGTCGTTGGCCAGAGCGGCCGAGTTGACCCGCGATGAGATCGACATGTTGGCAAACGGGTTGGCGACACTGGCTGAAGTGCCCAGTTTTTCTTCTATCAGTTCCGCGAGGCCGGCCATAGAGGCCACGCCCCCGGCAAGGACTATGTGGTCCACGTCGTTGTACTGACTGGATGAGAAAAAGAATTGCAGTGAACGGGTCACTTGCTGCACGACCGAATCCTTGAAAGGCTCCAGCACCTCCGGCTCATAGTCGTCCGGCAGGCC
>DJFO01000068.1:379-1000 GCA_002432555.1 Marinagarivorans sp. UBA5870 | reverse complement strand
GCCGAAAAGCTGCTCGCGGGTATAGACGGTTCGGCCGTCGACGAGCACGCTCAGGGTGGTCATAGTCGAACCTATGTCGACGATCGCCACGACCTGATCCTGTTGATCAGTGAACTGGTCGCGAATCAGAGCGAAGGCGCGCTCCATGGTATAGGCTTCCACATCCACCACCTTAGGATGCAGATCGGCGAGTTCCAGCACCGCAGCTCGGGTCTCAACGTTCTCTTTGCGGCAGGCGGCGAGCAATACTTTGACTTGATCGGGAGCTTTTTCGGAGGGGCCCTGAATGTCGAAGTCGAGGGCGACCTCTTCGAGAGGATAGGGAATATATTGATCGGCTTCCAGGGAGATCTGCAGTTCCAGAGCGTCTTCGCTCAGCCCCGCGGGCATTTCGATGAGCTTGGTGATTACTGCCGAACCGGGAACTGCCACGGCCGCGTCCTTTAATTTGGAGCGGGAGGATTGCACCGTGGTCTTGATGGCTTGGGCCACCGCTTCGACGTCGTTGATGTTTTTCTCGACAACCGAGTTAGCGGGAAGGGCTCGGACTGCGTAGTTCTCTACCCGGAAACCACTGCCCTGGCGACTCAACTCCAGCATTTTGACTGTAGTGGAACTGAT
>DJFO01000068.1:0-355 GCA_002432555.1 Marinagarivorans sp. UBA5870 | reverse complement strand
TTTATGTTATAGCACTTTAACAAAGCCCCGCAACTTAAGGCAGCACGTGTAAAGTGTGAAAAAGGTCTTATAATAGCCAGCCTGTTCGAACTAACGACCAAGAACCTACTCAGACCTACTACCAATGAATTACAAAAAAGCACTATTGGCATTGTCCTGGCTCGTGTTCGCCGGCATAGGTGGCACTTTAACTGTTCTGACAGGAGCCCACTTATACCTTAGTCCATCTTTGCCATCTGTGGAGAGTTTGCGCGATATTCGCTTACAAACGCCACTGCGTATTTATTCTAGTGATGGCAAGCTCATCGGTGAGATTGGCGAGATGCGCCGCACTCCCGTTAAGTTTCAGGAAATT
>DJFO01000355.1 GCA_002432555.1 Marinagarivorans sp. UBA5870 | reverse complement strand
CCCTCGGCGTGCGCACCTGGCGTTACCTCGCCCTGCCGGACAACGCCTTGGACCACCTGCCGCTGCTCGATTTGATCAAACCCATCGAACAGTATTTGCGGGAATTTCCCGCCGACCTGATTTATACCCATCACGGCGGTGACCTCAATATCGATCACGCTTTGACGCACCGGGCGGTAATGACCGCCTGCCGACCGCAACCGGGATTTTGCGTGCGCCGCATTTGCGCGTTTGAGGTTCCCTCCAGCACCGAATGGAGCAGCTCCGCCAATCCGGTTTTCCGACCAAATCATTTTGTGAACATAGAGCCCTTCTGGCAGCAGAAAAAAGCCGCGCTCCTCGCTTACGCCATGGAAATGCGTCCCTATCCGCACGCGCGCAGCCTTGAGGGCGTGGATGCCCTTGCCCAGTGGCGCGGCGTCGCCGTAGGCGTGCCGCGGGCGGAGGCATTTTTCATCGAGCGCGACCTGTGGGTGTGACGACGCCGTCCGTACCTTTGCGCCGGGCGGAGGCCGCCGCGGGCGTGGATGCTCTTGCCCAGTGGCACGGTGTCGCCGTGGGCGTGCCGCGGGCGCAGGCATTTTTCATCGAGCGCGATCTGTGGGTGTGACGGCGCCCTCCATAACTTTGCGCCGGGCGGCGTCCGCCGACGCGCGCCTGTTGTTTGACTGGGCCAATGATCCATTGGTGCGCAGCACCGCCTTCAATACCGCGCCGCTGAATTGGGAGAATCACTGTCAGTGGTTGCGGCGGCAGCTCGCGGATCCGCAAACATTTTTATTTATCGCCCTAGATGAGGCACAGACCCCGGTGGGGCAGGTGCGGTTTAACGGAATGGGCGGAAGGGAATTCACGGTGGATGTGCACACGGACCCGACACTGCGCGGCCGCGGCTATGGTGTAACGATTATTTCCGCCGGAGTCAGTCGGCTTGCAAGCGAAACTGCGGCGATGGCCGTGCACGCTTTTATCAAAAACACTAACCAGGCATCATTCAAGGCTTTTTTAAAAGCGGATTTTGCACAGGTGGGGGAGGTCGTTCAGCACGGCGAGCTCTGTCACCACCTGGTGTTGCGGTTTTAGAGCTGGCGAACCAAGCCCCGTTCGAAAACGGTTTACAGCTGAATCGTGCGCTCTCCTCTCC
Organism: Marinagarivorans sp. UBA5870; assembly: GCA_002432555.1. The sequence goes on along the minus strand of DJFO01000355.1, from coordinate 4,383 downwards.
CGCGAGCGGGAGAAGAGAGCCGGATCGTGCACCGCATGGGCAATTCGCCGTGTTACACCTTTCGCAAAAGGCCCTGCCTCGCGGTTCGAAAAGGGTTTACAGCTGCATCTTGCGCCTCCCTCTCCCGCGAGCGGGAGACGGAGGCCAGATCGCACACCGCATGGACAATTTCGCCGTGTTACCCCTTTCGCAACAGGCCCTGCCTCGCGGTTCGAAAACGGTTTACAACTGATCGTGCGCTCCCCTCTCCCGCGAGCGGGAGAGGGGCAGGGGGGAGAGGGCGGGGGTGGCGCTGGTAGGCCGTGAAGAAATAGGCGGGAGAATTTATTTTCAGGGCAACGCCGCGAAACGTGACTCCGCTCTCAGCTTTGGGCCCCACCCATTTTATTGCTTCAACTTCACAATCATAGTATCCGGCGTATCGTCGATCGCCAGGCCGTTTTTGTCCATGACTTCGCCGGCCTGTCGGAGGAATTTCTGGTAAATCTTCCGGCCCGTTTCATAGGCTTCTTTAAAGCGCGCCGGCGTTGGTTGGAACAAGCATGCTTTCAGCAGGAGGGTAAAATACCCTTGCAAACTGCCGCGCAACAGCATGGTGGCGATTGGGTCGCTTTGTTTGCCGCGAATAACTTGGGTCATCAGCCGGTCGAGCTCCGCGTAGAGCTCGGTCATGTTGCCCACGTCTTTTTTCAAGTTTAACGTTTTCAACGTGGCAAAAAATCCCGCGAGGTAATTATCGTGGAAATCCTCCGCGGATATCGGCGGAGTCGAATAGGGTATGAAGTTTCGCGCGCGAATCTCGCTTAAAACCGCCGGCTTTTCCACAATCTGCCCGGCGAGGCGGATTTCTTCCAGTGCGATCGGCTCCGCGCCCTCGATGTAGGCCCCGTGGCTTGGGTTGTAGCATTGAATTTGCCCGAGGGATCGCCGCGCGACGCGCAGCAGAATTTCCATATTGAAACGGGTCGCGTCCAGGATTGGGTTGGAGGATACCTCGCCGCCGAAATTGCCGCGTAAGTTGTAACTGCTTTTGGATTTTTCGAACAAGGTAAACCCGGTACTCTGGGTCTTTTTCTCCAAATCATAGTAGAGGCTCAGCTTGGAGTGGTGCTGAGCATCCGGCGCTGTGCCCAGGTCCACGCCGAGTAGATAGATGTCCCTGAAGCCCATGCCAATCGCAAACGAAAGGCCGGCGTTGGTCACGGTGGGGTTGCACAGTTGCAGTGAGTGCGCCTGGGGCACCTTCTGCTGGATCAGGACCTCACCGATATCGTTGGGTTTGCGCGCAATGCAGACGGTGTCGAACAGCTTGGTGACTTCCGGCGAGGCGGTGTTGAGGCACAGGAGCGTGACGCCCGCGCGAAACTCTGGGCTCGTGCCCTGTTCGATCCAGGCGCGCACGTTGGAATTGCGCTCCATTTCCACATGGAAGTCCGGTTTGATGGCCACCTTGGCAAGCGAGCCGAGGGCGGTGCCGCAGGAAATGACTATGGCTTTTGCCATGTTTTCCTGAATAAATTCGATCTGCTTGTCCAGCGAGGGACCATTGCCTATCACGAACACCGGCGGCAGCCCCTTGGTTTCCGGCGTGTGGCGAAAAAGGGGAATTCCCTGGTTGAGGTTGTGGGTGGTGTGCGCCAGGCTGATCTGCTCGTCGTCAAAAAAACCGGTGCCCGAGGCGAGCAGGTGAAATTCCTTGCGATAACGCCGGATAAAGGACTCTTCTTTTTCGCTGTTGAAATGGCGAAAGACGAAGGTGTACACCAACTTGTGCAAACCAATTTTGTCCGGCAGCAATTTCAGCTCCGCCATAGCGTCATCCGCCTCCATGCCCACCAGGAATTTGATCATATGACCCGGCCGGCAAAAGTGTTGCAGGATCGGCCCCCAATCTATGACGTGGAGCGACGCGTAAAACGAATCCTTGTGGGGATCAAAAAGAGTGAGGTTGCGGATGTCCAGAGAGTTCAGCAACTGCGGAATCTGGTAACCCAGGCCGCAGCCGGTCATCAGCATCATGCCGATGGGAACATCGCTTTTCACCTGGGTGCCCGCGTTGAGCTTTTGGTATTCGTCAATCAGCTCATTGATAAGGGGCGGGTGAACGTGGCGCTCATTAATGATTTTGCTTTTGGCAAAGGTAATGGCCGTAACGCTGGGATTCGCCTTGAAATCCGCGACCTGTCGTGCCGTAAAGGTCTGTGGGTCCTCCGGGTATACGGGTTTGTTGTTCAATTTATAGTTGACCAGATTCAAATAACCCTGGGCGTCGAACGACAGGCGCAATTCCTGAGGTTCGTAGTCTTTGAACTGATCGTAGATTGGCTTGGCCACCTGTTCGAAGAGTTCCAGGTTTTTTTTGAAGCGCAGTTCCAGTTGCAACTGCAGCTGGCTCATCTCCGCTTTGCGCATGGCCGCGGAGAGCATTTCCTGTACCGATTGTTGTTTCGCATCCGACATGGCAGGGTCCAGACAAATTTTTGACGTTATGCCCCTAAGTGTAGACCCGAATGCGCCGCTCGGCTGTCGCAGCGGCACGGGCCATCGGCCTCGAGCAAATTGATTTTTAATACGGCTCCGCTTAAGGTGTGTCACGCCTGTCCAACCGGTCGACCCCATGACGATGGATTTTATTAAAAACCTTTTGCACGCCGGCGCATTCGCTGCCTGCCTGACCGNNAAAATGACACGGGCATTCGTTATTCCGGCAATCACCCGCGCACCATTAACGACGGCTGCATCCCTGGCACCATTGATTTGGCGGACGAGTGGCTAATGGGTGAGGTTTTCGCGGAATTGACGTTGCGCGGCCAGGATTGCGAAACCGGCCGCGACGCGGCCTCACAGGGCGCGGCGCCGGACGCCGATGGCCACGCGGGATTTGCCTTTGCCAAGATCGCCGTTGACGGCGCGCCGCTGCCCGCCGACTCCACGGCCTGGGACTGCGTTCTCGATCGAGTGACCGGCCTGATGTGGGAGGCGAAAGTGGCCGGTGACGGCCAAGTGGGCAATGCCGGGCAACACGACGCGGATGACCTTTTCACCTGGTACAACACGGATACCGCGACCAACGGAGGCAATATCGGTAATTGGAATCGCGACGGCGCCGACTGCGCCGGCTATCAGGCGGGCGCGCCCGAAACGTTTTGCAACACCCAGGCGCTGGTCGCGCGGGTCAACGCAGCAAAACTCTGTTCCTATTCGGACTGGCGCGTGCCGACACTGCGCGAGCTGAGCGGGTTAGTCAATTTCGGTCGCAACCAGCCGGCCCTGGACACCGCCTATTTTCCGCATCTGGTGCCCTGGGCCTATTGGTCGAGTCAGGCCGCGGCGGAATTTCCCGCGCATGCACGCCTTATGAATTTTCGTTTCGGCATGATCGGCGTCGGCATGCGCATCGACCGGAATCACGTGGTGCTGGTGCGCGGCCCGGGAGAAAATCCGTGAAAAATCTTTTGGTGTGTCTCGGTTGGCTGCCGCTCCTCTGGCACTTTAACGCTTACGGTCAGCAGATTTGCCGCACGGATATAACGCCGTCCACACCGGTGGAAAATTTCGTGGTTGCGGAGGCGACGGTGTTGGATAAATCCACTGGGCTTATGTGGCGCCGGTGCTTTGCCGGCCTTTCGGGAGGGGCGTGTGAGGTGGGTGAGGCCACGCTGATGTCGTGGCCGGCCGCGCTGCAATTCGCCGAGCGTGCGCAGGATTCGGAATTCTCGGACTGGCGGCTGNNGGAACTCGTTACCATAACCGAAGTGCAGTGCGCAAATCCGGCGCTCAATCCGGCCCTTTTTCCATCGGCGCCCGCTTTAAAGGCGTGGTCATCATCACCGTACCATTTTTATCCGCACTATTCCTGGTTCCTCGATTTTAAAGATCTCACCACCAGCAACCTCGAGCGTTTTAAGCCGTTCGGAGTGTTATTGGTGCGCGACGCGGAATAATTCGGAACGGCACGCGCGAAATTTCCCCGGAATGTTGAGCTGCGTTTTGTTTCATCGGCGCTGGCGTCGAATTTTACAAACTTTTACGGCGAAGTTGCGAACGTGTTCACAAACGTCGATCGCCTGCCCGGTTACAGTTCAGCCTGGTTCCATATTGATTTTTTGCGCATTTTTTATTGAATTTTCACCGCAGCCTTGGCCGCACAGGCGCATGGCTCAAGAGCGATCCTTGTTGGGTGGGAATTTCGCGCGGCGCGCGAGCAGTAACGAATTGCAAGCAGAGGGAATTCGCGAATTTTGCAGTATCGGAAGCCGCACGGCACCTGACATTTTCGCCCGACAATAACGCTACGTTCAGTTAGGGAAGGGTGTCATGTTCGCAACGCAAATATCTCCGGTGTCCGGCCGGGCTGTCCGGTTGCTCTGTGCGCTTGTAGGA
>DJFO01000298.1:3218-3401 GCA_002432555.1 Marinagarivorans sp. UBA5870 | reverse complement strand
ATGGTCATAGGCGAGGGAGCGGGCAGTCTGATTCTCGAAGAACTGGAACACGCGCGCGCGCGCGGGGCAAAAATCTACGCGGAAGTGGTCGGCTTCGGCACCAATTCCGACGGCGGCCACATTACCCAGCCGGACGCCCAGACCATGCACATTGCGATGCGGGCGGCGCTGGAAGACGCCGGC
>DJFO01000298.1:0-3152 GCA_002432555.1 Marinagarivorans sp. UBA5870 | reverse complement strand
GGCCATACCCTCGGCGCCTGCGGCGCCCTCGAAGCCTGGGCGAGTATTCGCATGATGAACGAGGGCTGGTTCGCCCCTACCCTCAATCTGCAGCGCCCCGACCCGCGCTGCGGCGAACTCGACTACATCATGGGCGCCCCACGCCAAATCCAATGCGAACACATCATGAGCAATAATTTTGCCTTTGGCGGAATCAATACCTCCTTGATCTTCCGCCGGTGGCCGTAGGGCGGAACCGCAAAGCGGGGTTCCGCCAAATCGCAAAGCGCGTTCCGCCAAATCTCAAAGCAAGCTCCGCTGAATCGCGATGAATTTATCCCTCTGCATTCGCCATCGATCGATAAGAGCCTGAATCGACCCCGGTGCCGCCGCCATTCGCGGACCGCCTATCGGCATCTGCTCAACATCACACCCGGCAATTGACCGGTTTCACACTCCTCTCGTGATTGAACAAAAAACAGCGGTTTTTCGCGAGTCCGGCTGCGCAAAACTATTTTGAGTTATGGGTCGACTCCTGGCATTCTCGCCAGCAGGCGGACAGCCGCTGTCGCACGCGACCAACTGCAATTCCGAGAGGCAATCTGTTATGCCGAAAAAATATCGCGTCATTTCGCAGGCCGCCGCCATCCCCGGCAAGACCCGGCAGGACGTTTACAAGGCCCTGCTGAAAATGAACATGAAGCCCGAACAGGTTCAGCTGCTGCTCACCAAACCCCTCGTGATCAAAAAAGGCCTGGATAATCCTCAGGCTCTCGAATATGCCGAACGCTTTTCCGCCGCGGGTCTCAAGGTTCGACTCGAGGCCTACGAGGTGGCGCCACCGCCGGAAGTCACGGAATTGGGCATGCAAAAAGATGCGGTTTACGCCCAGCTGCTCAAAACCTTCGGCAGCGCGGTTGAACCGACGCAACTGTCCCAGGAATACAGCCGCTCCCTGGTGCGCGTGGTGGTGGCGGCGCTCGCGGCGCCGCTTATCTACGGCGGTATTGTGCTCCTGGCACTCGCCGTCCTCATCGGCTATTTCGGCTACCTGCACGGGGCGCTTTTTGACGGTTTCGAGTGGCGCGGCCGCGTGATGTGGGCGCTCTGGATTCTCACCTATCTGTTGCCTTTGGTGGTCTGCGGCGTACTGCTCGCCTTTCTGCTGTTTCCCCTGTGGCCGAGGGCGAAACCGCCTCGGCGCCCGCGCTTGGATCCCAAACAGCACGCGCGCTTTCACCACCTGATCAACCAGATGACCGCCGCCATGGACGTGCCGGCGCCGGAATTTATCGAGATCACCCCCGATGCGAACGCCGCGGCCGGCCCGGTGCACGGGATTTTGAGTCTGCTGCGCGGCGAACTGCGCCTCGTGCTCGGCATGGGCCTGGTGGCCGGGACCTCGGTGCAGGCCCTGATGGGAATTCTCGCCCATGAATTCGGCCATTTTTCCCAGCGCAAAACCATGATCGCCAATATCTGGGTCAATACCATCAACGGCTGGCTCGCCGACTGCGCCTACGGCCAGGACGAATGGGATGAACGTTTCGAGCGCTGGGGCACCGCCTACGATTATCCGGTGGTGCACATCAGTCTGGCGGCGGCCGCCGCCATGGTGGGCGGGATGCGCAAACTGTTCGCGCGGCTCTGCGACCTGAATATTCGCATCACCCATGCCATGTCCCGTCAGATGGAATTCGATGCGGATCTTTATGAGGCGCGCGTGGCGGGCAGCCGCAATTTCCGGTCGACCACGCTCAGTCTGCGCAAGCTCGCCTACGCTGCAGCGGAAGTGAATTTCCTCAACCAGCTGGCCCTGCACCAGCGCGACCAGCTGCTGCGCAACGTGCCGGCGGCGTTAGTGGAGGTCGCCGGCGCTTTGGGGGCGGAAACCCTGCGCCGCATCGAGGGCGATTTGCAGCGGGAGGAGACGCGTTATTGGGACACCCACCCGGCCGACCTGGAGCGCATCGCGCACGCGGAGCGAGCAAAAGATCCCGGTCTCGTCGACTGCGCCCTGCCCGCGCGGGTCCTGTTCGACAATTTCGACGCCCTGTGCGAAACCGCGACTCTGGGCTATTACCTCGGCGAGGGAATTCACGGGGCAGGTCAATTTCAGGTCGACAATCGCACCATCCTCGACGCTAAAGCCGCGCTGGTGGCGCAGCACCGGCTCGAGACTATTAACAATGCCGACCGCGCGGCAGTCAATGCCGATGGCAGCATCGACTGGACCGTGAAGGAACCTTGAGCGCCCGTTGCACCGGGTACCCGCGCGATGGAAAAACTCAAAATTGGCGAGACGGAAATAACCTGCTTCAGCGCCGGCGATGGGCCGGTTTGAATTTTTGTTCACTGCTCCAGCGCGAGCCACAAGAAATGGCGTTTCTTGCTGGACCAATACCAAACGCGCGTCAGGGTGGTGGCGCCGCGCAAATACAAGGCGAAAATTATCGCCACCATGCCCAAGGTCGCTTTCGAATTTTTGTCACTGCCCGACTACACCGCACCCGCGCCCGCGGCCAAACCGCAGTCAGGCTTTCCGGCAGTGACAATAAATAAACTTTTGCTCGGTGCCGAACGGCGTTCGATGCAGCTCCCGGCTGTGCTCGATCAATTTAAAAGCCGCCCCGAATTCTTGCTGCAAGGCCGCCGGGCTGTAGCGGGCGACCGACAGCCCGCTGCATTTTTCCGGGCCGTCTTCGGCAAAGGTGGCGACGATCAAATGACCGCCGGGTTTTAGCGCGCGTAACGCTGCTTGGATATAGGCCTGTCGGTCGGCCGCCTGGATGAGAAAATGAAACACGGCCCGGTCGTGCCAAATTTCGTAGGCCTGCGCTGGCAACTCGACCCGCGTAATGTCGCCTTCCAGCCAGCGCACTTTGTGCGCATCCACCCCCAGCCGCTCCCACGTTTTGCCGAGCGCGGCGGCGGATAAATCGAGCACAGTGAGATTGTCATAACCGCCCGCAAGCAGGTCGTCGACCAGGCGGGAGGCCCCGCCGCCCACGTCTATGATGGCCGCAGCATTTGGGGCGAGACCCGTCGTTTTGATCAGGCGCAGGGATTCTTCCGACCGCTCCTGAAACCAACTGACGCCCTCGGCTGGTTTGGATACATAAACTTGTTCCCAATGGTCTTTTGCCGACATGCAGGTGTCTCGGTTGGTGGGC
>DJFO01000354.1:15401-23691 GCA_002432555.1 Marinagarivorans sp. UBA5870 | reverse complement strand
TTGCGGCTCTTTTTGCCGTCAAAATATCGGGTATATCGCACGGCCGAAACCGTCAGGTGAATTTCCTGCGGAAAAACTTTGGGACTGGAGGCAATGGAATAGAGACGCGGCTGCAGGCGCTTCAGCGCCGCGAGAGTTTCCTCGGGGCTGCAGCGGACCGGAAACTCCTGCAATACGTCCACCAGCTGCCGGCCGTAAAGCCATTCCTGCAGCTCCTGTTTGCGGTCCGCGCCGAGCAGTGCGCGCAATTCGCGGCTGCTCGCGCGTTCGGCAATCAGTTGCAGGATTTCGCCGCTCGGCCGGCAGATCTCAAAATTTTCTAACAGCGCCTGCTGCAGCGGTATTTCGTGGGTGTCGACCAACACCGGTGTTTCCGCTTTCAGATTCAATAGTTGCTGCAGTTCAAAAACATATTCAGGACAATTTTTCGGCCAGACGCCCAAGGCGTCGCCCGCTTCGTAGGTGATGCCAGAGTCCGCCAGATCAAAGCCGAACCAGCGAACGTCCTTGCCGGAACCTTCGCCACTCAATTTGCGGTTGATCGCGAGGCGCGCACCATAGGGGTGGGTTTTACTGTAGGCCTCGGTCACCGGCGTTTTATGACTTGTTACGCCGGCCGGCGCAGCCACTGGAGTTCCGGCCGTGGCTGGGTTATCCGATGCCGGCANNGGCGTTCACATACCCGGGCGAACCAGGCGGCGGCGGGTTTGCTGTAGTCAGTATCGCAGTCGACGCGCTCCGTCAGGGGGCGCGCCCCGAGCGCTTCGAGCCGGGCAAAGAGTTTTTTGCCATGGCCGCAGAACTGATCGTAGTTGGAGTCACCCAGAGCGAGCAGCGCAAACTCCAGCTGCCGCAGCGGATCGCCGCTGCCGGTCTGGAGCTGTCCCCAAAAATCGTTACCGTTGTCCGGCGCATCGCCAGCGCCGAAGGTGCTGGTCACAAAGAGAGCGTGGCGATCCTGGCGAAGCTGCTCCAGGCTGTAGTCATTCATCGCTTGCAGATTCACCGCCCAGCCGCTGTCGCGCAGCTGCCCGGCAAACCCTTCGGCGAGTGCCTCGGCGTTGCCGGTCTGAGAAGCCCACAGCAGGGTGACACGCGGTTTCGCCGCCGCGGGCGCGGACGCGCCTAAGGGCAGCACGCGGCTAAACATGCCCGCGAGCAGACCGTTTACCCAGGTGCGATGGGCGTCGGCAAAGGGCGCATCCGATGGCAGTGCCGGTACGGCTGCCAACTGGCCAACCGTCGCCTGCAGTCCACTGACGTAGCCGCCCAGGTAATTGCGTTCGGTCGCACTGAAAACGGGCGGCGCCTCAGCGACCACGCCGACGGCCGCCGCGAATTCCGCCACTAGGGCCGCGGCGGTCGCCTCCGCGGGAGCGGCGAAAGTCCAGGCGGAGCTGCCGCCGGACGTAACCGCCTCCGACCGCGCAGCAGTGTCCGACGCTATGACGGCGACCCGAGTCAGGGCGACCGCGCAAATCTTGAGTTCCGGCTGTTGAGATATGGGATCTACCCGGTCGCTCGTCACGGCGTTGATCGCCAGATCATCGCCGTAGAGATCATTCCAGTGAAAAGGGGCAAAGCAGCTCCCGGGCAGAACCCGGTCGGTCACCACCGCCGGCAGTACCGCAAAGCCGCGCCGAGAGCGAATTTCCACTTTGTCTTTCGTGCGAACCCCTAACTCGGCGGCGTCCTCCGGGTGAATTTCCACGAAGGGCCCCGGATTTAATTTATTCAGCGTGGGCACCTTGCCGGTCTTGGTCATGGTGTGCCACTGATGTTGCAGGCGCCCGGTGTTGAGCATGAAAGGAAAATCCTGGTCCGGCATCTCCTCCGGATCCAGATGCGGCCGCGGGAAAAAGACAGCGCGGCCGGAATCTGTGGCAAACACCAGCTCGGGCCTGCTGCCGTCCGGATTGATTTTCAGCGGTTGGTTGACGCCGTCGTTGCGATAGCGGATCGGATTGCGGTGGTCGCTCGCCGCGCTGGCGCACGGCCATTGCACCGGCGTCTCGCGCAGGCGGTCGTAACTGACACCGCGCAAGTCGTAACCGGTTTTGGGGTTGTACGCGCGTTTGATCTCCTCAAACACCTCTTCTGCGGAGGCATAGTTAAAACCGGCCGCATAACCCATTTCGCAAGCGACGCGCGCCACTATCTGCCAGTCCGGCAGGGCCTCCCCCGGTGGCGGCACGGCCGCTTGCATCAGAGTGAGGTTGCGTTCGGAATTGATCATTACGCCTTCGGCCTCGGCCCAGAGCGCCCCCGGTAGCAGTATGTCCGCGTAACGGTTGGTTTCCGTATCGAGAAAAGCGTCCTGAGCGATCACCAGCTCCGCGTTGCGCAGGCCTTCGATAACAATTTTGCGGTTGGGCACGGTTGCGACGGGATTCGTACAAATAATCCAGCATGCTTTGATATCGCCGGCGGCCAAACGCTGGAACATATCCACCGTACCTTTTCCGAGGCGGGTGCCGATGCTACCGGGTTGGATACCCCAAAGGTCTTCCACGAATGCGCGATCCTGCTCGGCGAGTAAGGTGCGCTGCCCAGGCAGGCCGGGACCCATATAACCCATTTCGCGTCCGCCCATGGCGTTGGGTTGTCCGGTGAGGGAGAAAGGTCCACTGCCCGGCTTACAGATCTGGCCGGTGGCTAAATGCAGATTGCAGATGGCATTGGTGTTCCAGGTACCGTGGGAGCTCTGGTTCAAACCCATGGTCCAGCAGGTCATGAACCGGGGGGCTGCACCCACCAGCTCCGCAGCGCGAATGACTGCGGACTCCGGGAGTCCCGTAACGGAACTGACGTGCGCCGGTGTGTACTCTGCGAGCATCGCCGGCATCGCCTCCCACCCCTGGGTATGACGCGTTATAAAATCGAAGTCGACCTTGCCCGCAGCGAGGAGAAGATGCAGCAACCCGTTGAGCAGAGCGAGATCGGTGCCGGGTTTAATCTGGAGAAACAGATCGGCTTTTTCGGCGGTGAGAGTCCGGCGGGGATCAACCACAATCAGCTTGGCGCCCGCCTTGACTCGATCCATCATCCTCAAATAGAGAATGGGGTGGCAGTCGGCCATGTTGGCGCCGATCACGAAAAAGAGGTCCGCCTCGTCGAAATCCTGATACGACCCCGGCGGCGCGTCGGCGCCAAGGGAAAGTTTGTAACCCGCCCCGGCACTCGCCATGCACAGCCGCGAGTTGGACTCTATGTTGTTGGTGCCGACGTACCCTTTGGCCAGTTTGTTGACCAGGTATTGGGCTTCCGTCGACATCTGGCCCGAGACGTAAAACGACAGGGCATCCGGTCCGTATTGATCGAGCACCGAGCGCAACCGGCGCGCCGTGGCGGTGATCGCCTGATCCATGGACGTCTGCACCGGCGGGCGACCGCGCTCGCTGCGCACAAACGCGGACTCCATGCGACCGGAATTGGCGAGGGCTATTGCGCTGGTGGAACCTTTGGTGCACAAGCGGCCGAAGTTGGTCGGGTGGTTTTTATCGCCGGACACTTTAGTGACCTTGCGACCGTCCGTCTCCAACAAGAGGCCGCAACCGACGCCGCAATACGGGCACACACTGGCGATGGTTCGGAGGGGTTCAGTCATAGCGTGTCCAACGTCGGGGCCCGGAAGCCTGAAAATCCGGCTCAGCAAGGCCTATGCCAGACATCGTCTAGGCTTGCGCAATGCCCGCGTAGAGCCGTATCCACTCTCCGTAAGTCCTTATCGCACTAGCTTTTTCTGGTGAGAGCGCTTTCCCATCCCACTTCCGCAGCCGCGCTGCGCAGCGGGATGAACCGGCCCTGTGATCGCTATTTTGGTGCAGTTTGAAGCACACAGATCTCATTAGAGGGCACAAGCCCGCTTCCGAGTATCGAAAATATCTCCAAGATTGCGCCGAGTGGCACCAATAGGATGCACCGGCCGAAAGTGAGGGCTGGGATGGCGATTTCGCAGCCAACAAAATGCCTCGGGCAGATGCCGCGGCAGTCCGCTACCCAACTGTCAAAAGCCGCTCTGAGCTGCTACTCTTGCCGCGCTGTAGCATCCCCCGAGTCGGTCGATACCAACACCAACAAGACCGGCGCAAAACCCACCTAAACCTTTTCCTTTTCAGGAGTGTTTTCATGCGTGTGCAACCTAAATCCCTGAGCCAAATTCTCGCCGGTATCCTGATCCTTTGCGCCGGAACCACCGGCCACGCCGAAAGCGGCCTCTATTTGGGCGGGTCCTTCGGTAATGCCAAGGTCGGCCTGGAGTCGCCGAACAGCGATATCGATGTCGAAGACGATGATATAGGTTACAAACTTTTTGGCGGTTTCAAGTTCACGCTGCTCGCGGCCGAAGCGGGGTATGTGGATTTCGGAAAAGTGGAGGACAGCGGTTTCAGCGGGGAAATCAGCGGCTTTAATGCCTTCGGCGTGCTTTCAATGGGTCTCGGCCCGGTGGAAGTCTTCGGCAAATTGGGTGGCTTCGTATGGGAGTCCGATTTCGAAAACGCCCAGCAGCGTTATAAAGACGACGGCTTCGACCCCGCGGTTGGCGTGGGCGCCGGCATCACCCTCGGCAATTTCGGCGTGCGCGGGGAATACGAGTACTACGACATCGACGGATTCGATGAGGTCTCCATGCTGTCCCTAGGCGCCACCTTTTGGCTGCTGTAGGTCGGGTCGGGCCGCGTAGGTTGAGCCGCATAGGTCGGGCCGCGTAGATTGGGCCGAGCCGCGTAGGCCGCATAGGTCGGGCCGGGGCGCGCAGCCCGCGTAGGTTGGGCCGAGCCGCGTAGGCCGCGCCGCGTAGGCCGAGCCGGGGCGCGCAGCCCGCGTAGGCCAAGACGCGCAGGCTTCGGCTCGGAGCCCGAGTCGCATCGACGCCTGTCGGCGCGACTCGTCCCGACCGCAGCTACCGGCTTCAACACATTTGCCCTATTGCCCGCGCGTTTCCTTTTCGCCCGCTGGACTCGCCGCGCAGGTATCAGGTACGCGGCCTCACAGATTCGATAGAAGCGGCACATTTCCCCGTTGCTTCAGAACGCCTAACTATAATTTTCAGATCGCGTTAAATTTCCTTCAGAGGCTTCCGGTGTTTTGCAAATTCTTAAGCAAGGTACCACTCGCCTTTTTGGCCGGCTGTTCCTTCTCCGGCTCAGGCGATTTCCCTCCAAGCATCCACGTCAACCAACACGCTTATCTGCCGACCATGGTCAAGCAGGCAACCTATCGAGTCCCACCCACCGATCAGCCGCGTGAACCGCGAAATTGGTCGCTGCTGCAGGGGGACCAGGTGGTGCGTTCGGGAGCGACGATCTACCACGGTGTGGATGCGGGCTCGAACGACCTGGTGCACATCATCGACTTCAGCGCGGTCACGCAGGCTGGCACCTACCGCTTGACGATTGCCGAGGACGATGAGCAGGTAGAGAGTTTTCCTTTTGAAATCCGCAGCGACGCCTTCACGCGGATGAAATACGACGCGCTCAGCTATTTTTATCACAACCGCTCCGGCCACCCGATAGAAGCCGACCTTGTTCCCGAGCCGGCGCTCGCCCGCAATACGGGACACCCGGACACCCGGGTGCGCACTGCCGCCTGTTTTACTCAGCCGGCCGCCGAGGGATGTCGCACTTTTGATGGCAGCGGTGGTTGGTACGACGCGGGCGATCACGGCAAGTACGTGGTCAATGGTGGCATCAGTGTCTGGACGCTTCTCAATCTCTACGAACGCAGTCAACAGTTTGGTCGCAACCTTGCCGCCTTTGGCGACGGCACTATGGCCATTCCCGAGCGCAACAACCTAGTTGCGGACCTGCTGGATGAAGTGCGTTATGAATTGGACTGGTTTTTACGCATGCAAGCCCCAGCCGGCGAACGGCACGCCGGGATGGTCCACCACAAGCTGCATTCCGTGCAGTGGACTGGCCTTCCGACGCTTCCCGAGCACGACANNCCCACCGCCGCCACTTTGAACTTTGCCGCGGTCATGGCCCAGTGCGGTCGAGTTTACGCGGACGCCGATGCCGCTTTCGCCGCCCGGTGCCTGGCCGCGGCGCGCACCGCTTACGCCGCGGCTCAAGCCCATCCAGGCATCTATGCCTTGGAAAACACCCCCGGAGCGGGAGGCTATGGCGATGCGAATCTCACCGACGAATTTTACTGGGCGGCCGCGGAATTGTTTCTCAGCACGCGCGACCCCGCCTATTGGCAGGATATGACCCGCTCGCCCTACCACCTGAATTTCCCCGCTGAAGATGGCACCCCCGGCCGTCGCGACCGGGTGCCCGCCGCAGTCATGTCATGGCCGCTGACCGCCATGCTCGGCACTCTTTCACTTGCCACCAGCGGCGCCGCGCAGGGTCTGGATGCGGAACTCGTGCGGCAGACCCGGGAGCTGACGGTCATAGCAGCCGACCATTACGCCGCTGTCGGGCGGCAACAGGGATACGGCCAGCCCTTTGACGGCAAGCAGGTTGGGTGGGGCTCCAATGCGAATCTGGTCAATAACATGCTCGTCCTAGGCCTCGCCAACGATTTCACCTGCGGCAGAAACGCCGCGTATTTGGTAACCATGGCCAACGGCCTCGCCTATCTGCTCGGGCGCAACCCCCTCGACCAGTCTTACATCACGGGCTACGGCGACCGACCGCTGCTCGCACCGCACCACCGCTTTTGGGCGCAGAGTCTCGACCCGAAATTTCCCGCGCCGCCACCCGGCGTGCTGTCCGGCGGCCCGAACAAAGACATTCAAGATCAGGAAGCTCAGCGACACCTCCAGGGCTGCCGACCGCTCAAGTGTTTCCGAGACCATATTTACTCCTGGTCCACCAATGAAATCACCGTAAATTGGAACGCTCCCTTCGCCTGGGTGGTGGCCTACCTGGACGACCTAGCCACTGCGCCACCCGCGCCTGTCCACTGCTCTCTCTGACCTCTCCGGAGGTCCGCTCGAAGTTCCACGCAGCCGGACCTCGTACATTTTTTTACACCGAATTCGCGAGCCGCATCACAGTTGCACAAACCATGTACACCCCGGAGCCGCTAGAATGGCCGTGCTTTCTTACGCCAGGCTAATAAGGCTTGCGCCGCTGTGCGCAATTTTATGCGTAATAAAGTTCCAGCGTTGCCGCTGCAGTCCATAACAATAACTGAGGCTATGACCAACCATGCGCAAGTTGATTTTCTTCATCCTGACGTCCTGTGCTTTAGCGGCGTGCGGCGGTCCGGGATCCAGCAGTTCTTCATCCAGTTCCAGCAGTTCATCGAGCAGCTCCTCGAGCTCCAGCAGTTCCTCGAGTTCCTCCAGTAATTCCAGCAGCAATTCGAGCTCATCCAGCTCGAGCAGCTCATCAAGTTCCAGCAGCTCTTCCAGTTCGAGCAGTTCGTCGAGTTCCAGCAGCTCATCCAGTTCAAGCAGCTCATCGAGTTCCAGCAGTTCGTCCAGCTCAAGCTCTTCCAGCTCCAGCAGCTCGTCCAGTTCAAGCTCTTCCGGCGCCGGCTGCGACAGCGGTCAGATCATCTGCGCCGACTTCGAAGGTCGCACCACACTGCCCGCCGGCTGGACCGCCTCCAATGCCGACACCGTAAAAGTGTCCACCGAGAAGGCTTTCAGCGGTACCAACTCCGTCAAAGTGACCGCGCAAGGCGCGGGCTACAATGCCAACTACTTAGTGCACAGCCTCACCGGCACCGCTGAATTGAGCGAGTCCATTTACGGCCGCATGATGATCAATCTCAGCAGCCAGAACAGCCGCGGCGGCGACT
Organism: Marinagarivorans sp. UBA5870; assembly: GCA_002432555.1. The sequence continues at coordinate 15,933 of DJFO01000354.1, read as the reverse complement.
TCACCTTCATCCAGGCGGCGGGCGCCCCGCGCGCCGAATCGGGCGCACCGGCGATCACTTCGGTGATGTACCTCGGCCGGCTCGACGGTCGCAACGACCACTTCATGGCCAACTACGATACCTGGGCCGACGCCAACATGGACGGCAATACCGACTGGCTGACCGATTGCTGGAAACATCCGACCAACATCGAGTCGCCGCCGCAGAACTACCTGATTCCGAAGGACCAGTGGGCCTGCGTGCAGTGGCACTTCGACGCCGACGCCAACACTCTGCAGTTCTGGCTGAATGAAAATGAGCTGGGACAGATTCAGGTGGTCAATACCGGCGATGGCTGCGCGGTGAACGCCAAACAGAACGGCGTTTGGTGGGGACCTCAGACCTTCAACAATATTCGCCTGGGTATCGAGCAATATCACCGCACCGCGCAGGCGCGCACTATGTACATCGACGACGTCGCCCTGGATGACCGCTTCGTCGACTGCCCGGATATGATGTCTACCAGCTCCAGTTCCAGCTCTTCGTCGAGCTC
>DJFO01000354.1:14379-15263 GCA_002432555.1 Marinagarivorans sp. UBA5870 | reverse complement strand
ATTATTGGCGGCACAGCCACCAAGATCAGCTTCAGCAATGGCACAGCCTTGACCGACGCCGTGGCTGTCTCCAACGGCAGCTACTCCAACAACTTTTGCGTTGCCCGGGCCAACGGCGCTATGCATTGCGGCACCGGCGAGAGCCTCAATCCCACTGCTTCCTATACACCCGCCAGTTCGGCTAAGGCCGTGATCTCCCTGAGCACCAAAAATACCGGTGGCGGGGTCTGCGCCCTGCTGGCCGACAAGACGGTTGCCTGCGGTGGCAGCAGCGGCCTGAGCGCGCAAAACACGGGCAGCAGCGCGCCTATCGTTCAGCTGAGCTGCTTCCGCGACGACGGCTGCTGCGGCGTTACCAGCACCGGCGCCATTCAGTGCTGGGGCGAGAACGTCACTCCGACCCAGGGCCCGAGCGCCAAAGCCCTGTTCGTCACGGGTGCGGACCTCAATCAGTGCGCTGTCTACGACAATGGCAAAGCCTACTGTTGGGGCGCTGCGTGGGAAGGTCAGACCGGTGGATCGCCAGAGCAATCGAATCCCATAGCGCCGGTCCCTCTGACCGACGCCGTGACTGGCGCCGCCGGCGGTCAATTCCATAACTGCTGGGTGCACACCAATGGCTCCATCTCCTGTTCCGGTGAGGGCGGCGGCACGGGCCACGGCGCGGGCGGNNGGCGCTTCAACACCCAGCAAAATCCGCGATACCGCCGGCACTCAGCTGGCGAATATGATCGCCGTCAACGGCGGCCGCGGTGCGGCCTGTGGCGTTTCGAAGGCGGGCGATCTCTATTGTTGGGGCGATGCCGGCGGCATGGGGGCGAAGGCGAGGAAAATCGATCTAAGTGGCAAAACCGTACGTATGCCGGAGGATTGCAAATAATCGA
>DJFO01000354.1:291-14346 GCA_002432555.1 Marinagarivorans sp. UBA5870 | reverse complement strand
GGGCACCCCTCGCGGGTGCCCGTCGACCCGGCGACGTGCGATGTTCCGAGGTGCAATCGCGGGAAAATTTTTTCCTCAATGTTCCCGGTAAAAGGTGTTCATTTTTTCCAAAACTGTTTTCGCGATATCACTTTTCATCAGTTCGGAGATATTGTCCAATTTGCCGACGCAGAGCCGGTGCAAGTGCATCGCGGGGATGCGGCCGTTGAGGGATTTGAGATCCCGGTTGATCATCACCGGGAGGAAGGGCTCTTGCCGCAGGTATTTTTCCATAACCCGCTCCAGACCGTAGTGCAGCGGCACCGACCGCGGTTTGCCGGTTTTGCGGCAGCGGAAGACTAACTTCAAGCCTTTTTCGGTGCACTCGACCCCGGTGACCTCATTGGGAATTATGTAGAGGCCGGTCGGCTCCACCGCGTCGGAGATTATGCCGTTAAAAGTGTCGTGCGCCGCGAAGGCGTTGGGCAGGGCAACCAGTTTGCGGCAGTCATAGCCGAAATGAACAATTTCATAGTTAGAGTACAACTGGCTGACGGTGCTCGAGAACAGACAGAGCGCATTTTCGAAACGTTTGAGGAAACCGAAAGTATTTTCGGGAAAGGTATGGCCGCCCAAGGTCCAAACCAAATCGCGATTAAGGGAATCCCGCACAGGTACTGCTTTGCCCAACATAGTTATCTCCTACTACATACAACAGGCGATGAGCTGAATATAGTGACAGCGCGCACCAAATCCCAGCGATTAGACCATCGGGCCAACCGGCTTAAGCCGCGCCACGGCGCGGATGGCTATACTCACAATCAGCCGGAAGTCGGCGGTGCGGTTACGGAAAATACCTTATGTCAGACAAAAAATTGGTGCATGCGATTTGGGGCGCGGCGGGCAGCGGTATCGCCGCCGCGGCCAGCGCAGTGCTGCTGCTTTTGATTCTGTGGGACACCAATCACCGACAGGGACGGCACAACAGCTACTGGCTTGCCTATTACGCGGAGGCGGTCGCCCAGACCCTGGAATACCCCGGAGCGCTGGACGACGACGGGCGGCTTCTGCGACTGCTCGCCGTGCCGGAGTTGCAGAGCGCATGTCTTTTCCTCGGGGCGAACTTACACCTGGAGACCGGTGGCAAATGCCCGGCGCACATGCGCGCGAGCGAGCCGCAAATCCCGGCGGCGCTCACGCTCTACACCCCCTTCACCACTGCCGACGGTCAGACGGGCCACCTGCTCTTGACGGCGGCGGACCAGCGCCCGCCGCTCGCGCCCGCCTTGGGGCTGGTGAGCGCCTTGGTCATTGCCCTGGCGAGTTGCGCCTTCTTCCTGGCCCGCGCCCATGTACTCCGCCAGCAGCAACAATTGCAGCTGCAACCCATGGAGGAGTTAAAAAATCTTTTCCAAACCCTGCACCGCACCCAGAATTATCGTTTGCGGGCGCCCGCCTACGTCCAACCGCCCTACTCGATCATTGCCGAAGTGCTGAATCAAATGCTCGACGAGTTGCAGGCCAACGAAAACCAGATTCACGAATTCGCGGTACAAATCCAGGAAAAAAATGACCACCTCGCCGCGCAAAAGCGCCTGCACCACGACCGCAATCAAAACCTGCAGAAAATGTTTGCCGGGGCGAGCCACGATCTGCGCCAACCACTCCAGGCGATGATGATTTTCATCACTGCCATCAAAGAACACGCCACGGCACAACAGGAGCCTCTGCTGCAAAAACTGGAACAGGTGATGGACAATCTGAATCACTTGTTCACGGACCTGCTGGATATTTCCAAACTCGAGTCGCGCATGACGCGCATCCCGAAACACAACCTGGCGATCAAGCCGCTGCTAAGCAAGATTTACGACGAATTCGAGGCGCTCGCGAACGAAAAGAAAATCGAATTGCGGCTCTACAATCGCGACCTGACGGTTTACTCCAACCCCAATATGCTAGAGCGGATCATCCGCAACATGATCAGCAATGCGATCCGCTACACCCGCACTGGCGGTGTGCTGATCGGTTGCCGCAAGCGCGCAAACGCGGTTTGGATAGAGGTTTGGGATACCGGCCGCGGCATTCCCCAGGAAAAAATGGGGGAGATTTTCACGGAGTTCGTTCAGCTCAAGGAAGGGGACAGCGAACCCAATAAGGGCGTCGGTCTGGGCCTGTTCATTGTGAAGCGCCTGGCGCAGTTGCTCGACCACTCGATCATAGTCACGAGCCAACTCAAGCGCGGGACAATGTTCCGTATAGTCGCCCCGAGCCAGGTAGCTCGAAGCGCAGGCCTGCCGGAAGTGGCCGGCGCACTGGCCCCGCGCGCCCCGGTTACCGCCTTGCCGGCAGGGCCACTCACACTGGTCCAGCCGACCCGACTGCCCCGGCGCATACTACTGCTGGACGATGAAGAGCAGATCCGCATCGCGCTGAAACATCTTTTGAAAAGCTGGGGTTGCGATGTGGATGACTGGGCGCACCTGGAGGAAGCGCTCCAGCACCTGCAGAACCATGATCCCGTTTACGATCTGATGATCTCGGATTTCCAATTGGAGGAACAGCTCAATGGCTTGGATGCCATAGCGGCAGTGCGCCGGCAACTGGACGTCGACCTACCCGCGCTCTTGATTACCGGAACCCAGGATCCGCGCCTGCTGCAAGCCATCGAAGCGAGTGAGGTTCCCTATCTGCGCAAGCCGGTGCGGCCGGCCAAATTGCGGGCGCTTCTGCAGGCCTTAGGGACGGACCCAGCCGGCGCATCAATCCAGTAGGCCGCGGTCCTTCGCTAAAAATACCGCCTGGGTGCGGCTTGCGGCCGCCAACTCTCGAAGAATGGCCGCCACGTGGACCTTGACGGTGCTGGGTGACATTTGCAGCTGGCGGGCGATTTCCTTGTTGGAGAGGCCATTTTTCATCTGCTGCAACACATCCATTTGCCGCTGCGTCAGCTGGGCTTTGCCCGAGGTGGCAACTGTGGGGTAAGTACCGTTCGGCACGGCGGTGCCCATGGCCTCCGGCGGAATGTAGACACCGCCGTTGAGTACCAACTGCACGGCGGACAACATAACGTCCGGGGTGGAGGTTTTGGGAATAAAGCCGCTCGCCTGCTCCTTCAGGGCCTGCTGGATCAGCGCCGCGTCTATATGCGCCGACAGCAATACCACCGGCAACTCCGGATGCCTGGATTTAAAAGTCTGCAGAACCTGGATACCGTTACAGTCGGGCAGGTTGTAGTCGAGGATCACCAAGTCGATCGCCGGATTCTCCTCGACCAACTGCAGCGCTCCCGCCCCCGTGCCGATTTCCAGCACGCAGCCCGGACCGGATATTTTTTGCAACAGGACGGCCAATCCCGCCCGGAACAGGGCGTGATCGTCGATCAGCAAAAACGTAAAAGCTTCATCCATAGGTCCGCGCACAATCAAAATCCGAGGTCCCGGCGCCGAGCGCCGGCCTGTTACCGCTCAAAAAAAGCGGCGAGTAACGCCGGCCGTTTTGAGAGGACTTCTGTATTAACGATCTCTATTAACTATGGCCCACCGGGGCAAATATTCAACCTCGCGCCAGACTTCGGCTAAACTTGGAGAAGGATATCTGCGCCAAACCCCACCGTTATACCGAGGGAGGCCTATGCCCGTTGGCGATATTATGACGCGCAAATTAATCACAGTGGCACCCCATCTGTCGATCGGTGAATTGCAGCCCATGTTCAAACGGTTCGCCATCCACCATCTACTGGTGGTGGCTGACGGGCAGTTGGTCGGCATTATTTCGGACCGCGACGTGCTTCGTAATATCAGCCCCTTCGCCTCCACCACCGCCGCCGACCCCAAAGACGAGTTCACCCTCACGCGCAAAGCGCACCAGATCATGTCGACCCATTTGGTCACCGTGGAACCCACGACCGGGATAAGAGACGCTTGCGACACCATGCTTAAAGGCGGGGTAAGTTTACTACCGGTGCTGGAGCGCGGACGCCTGGTGGGGGTATTGAGTTGGAAGGATATTTTGCGCTACTTCATTCAGTAGCCGGGGGGTGGCCGGCGCAGCGTGAGGAAGAATCTCAAGGGTCGTGTATGCAAAGTGCCTAAAATTCGGCGGAACCCGGGGTGCGGTTCCANNTGCCTAGGGCGGATCCCGAGAGGCGATCCGCCGTTGGCGTCAGGTCGACAAGGGAACCGGGTCCGCGGCGACAACTTTTTGGTGGTCCTTGGCGATCAACATGTAAATCGCCGGAATCACGAACAAGGTGAAGAGAGTTCCAATGGCCATGCCCCCGACGAGGACCAGACCTATGGAGTTCCGCGCTTCCGCACCGGCGCCGGACACCAGCACCAGGGGAAAGTGGCCGGCAACCGTCGCTATGGTGGTCATCAAAATCGGCCGCAATCGAGTCAGAGACGCCTCGCGTACCGCTTCTAGCTTGGCCATTCCCTGCTCCTGCAGTTTGTTGGCAAATTCCACCACCAAAATACCGTTTTTGGAAATCAGCCCAATCAGCGTCACCAATCCCACTTGCGAATAGATATTCAAGGTGGTGGTCCAGCCATCCGTCCAGTATTGCATTTGTGGATTCGGCATTTTCAAAAACGTGAAGAGCAGCGCTCCGAACATGGCGAGCGGTACCGAACCCAGCAATATGACAAATGGATCGCGGAAGCTATTGAACTGGGCCGCGAGCACCAGAAAAATCGCCACTATGGCCAAACTGAACGCCGGTAAAAACTTATTACCTTCCCGCCGCAGCTGGCGGGATTCGCCGGTGTAATCGATCGTGTAGCCCTGCGGGAGGATTTTGGCCGCTTCGTCCTCAAGGAACCGCAGCGCATCGTCCAGCGGTTGGATCGCCACTCCGCTCAATTTGACCGCGTTCAGTTGCTGGAAACGGTTGAGTGAGCGCGGCCCGGTGCGATGCTGGATTTCCGCGATAGTGCTCAGTGAGACGAGCTTGCCGTCNNGGCCCTGTTACGTAGATATCTTCCAACTGGTCCGGATTCAGCCGTTCCGCCCGCTTGATCTGCGGCACCACCCTGTAGCTGCGGCCGTCGATATTGAAGCGGTTAACGTAACCGCCACCCAACATCACGCCAAGGTCTGCCCCCACCTGCTGCATATCCAGCCCCAGGTCGGCCACTTTATTGCGGTCGATGATCACCTCCGCCTCGGGGAGGTCGACCTTGGTATCTATGTTGGGCGGGAAAGCGAACATGCCACTCTGCATCGCCTTCATTTGCAACTGCTGGGCAAACTCCATCATCTCCTCGGGCTCCGCCGTGGACGCTATGACAAACTCCACCGGGAAGTCACCACCGCCCGGTAGGGCCGGGGGTGTAATGGGAAACAGGTTGATGCCGGGAATCGCTGCCAATTTCTGGCTTGCTTCCGGCATGAGATCGAACACCGAGCGCTCCCGCTCATCCCACGGTTGCAACACCATGCCGCCGAAACCATTGCTAGGGAACGTCAGCTGGAAAGTAAATTCCGTCTCTGGGAAGCCCATAAATACCCGGTTGGCCTCCGCGGCGTATAAGCTCGCCTGCTCCATGGAGGAGTTGGAAGAACCTTCGACTATGCCAAAGATCACCCCCTGGTCCTCAGTCGGCGCCAGTTCCTTAACGGACATCTGGAACATCGGGATGGAGATCAGAAAGATAAAGCCCCACACCACATAGACCGCTACGCGGTTCTGCAGGGTGACATCGAGGATCCGGCTATAACCGCGCCGGATCTTGTTAAACGTCCGCGCGACCACCGCGGCAAACCCGTGCTCCTCGATGCCCTTGGTCAACATGTTCGCCGACATCATGGGAGAGAGCGTGAGGGCGACGATTCCCGATATAGTGACCGCCCCGGCGAGGGTGAAAGCAAACTCGCGGAACAGGGAGCCGGTCAACCCACCCTGCAGGCCGATCGGCAAATAGACCGCCACCAGCGTCGCGGTCATAGCGATCACAGGTCCGACCAATTCCCGCGCTCCCAGCAGCGCCGCATCGAGCGGCGTCTTACCTTCGCTGATATGGCGCTCCACGTTTTCCACTACCACGNNCAACCACCGCCAGCAGGGTGAGCAAATTAAGACTGAAACCAAACAACTGCATCAGAAAAACGGCGCCAATCAGCGATACCGGTATGGCAATGACGGGAATGATCACCGACCGCACCGAGCCGAGGAATAAGAAGATCACCACAATTACGATCAACAAGGTTTCCGTAAGGGTCTTCATCACCTCTTCAATGGAGCTTTGGATGTATTCCGTGGCGTCATAGGCAATCACCGCTTCGAGGCCGCGCGGCATAGACGCTTTCATGGCCTCCATTTCCTGCCGCACCAACTTCATGACGTCCAAAGAATTGGCATTTGGCAGTGGCCAAATCCCCATGAATACAGCCGTTTTGCCCGAATAGCGCACTTCGCTGTCGTAGGATTCGGAACCCAGCGCCACATCGGCCACGTCTTTAAGACGAATGATCGCTCCATTTTCCGAGCGAAGCACCAGGTTACGGAATTCTTCGACGCCCGTCAGATCCGTATTGGCCGACAGGTTCACCTGAATGTAGCTGCCTTTGGTTCTTCCCAGGGCGGCCAGATAATTATTGGCGGAGAGGGCTTGGCGAATTTGCACGGGCGTCACATTGAGGGCGGCCATGCGGTCCGGTTTGAGCCAAATACGCATCGCAAAGGTTCGGGCACCCAAGACGTCCGCGCGCTGCACACCTTCCAGCGCCGACAGGCGCGGCTGCACCACCCGGCTAAGATAATCGGTGATCTGATTGTCTTCGAGAATGTCCGAACTGAAACTGAGGTAGGCGGCGGCGAAGACGCTGTCAGCGCTCTCCACATTGATGATTGGCACTTCCGCTTCCGGCGGCAAATCACCCCGCACCTGATTCACTTTGGCCGTCACTTCCGACAGGGCCTTAATCGGATCGTAATTCAGCTCCAGGCGCACCTGAATGGTGGACACCCCTTGAGTGCTCTGGGATTGGATGTAGTCAATGCCGTCGGCACCGGCTATGGCGCGCTCCATAGGCGTGGTAATAAAACCGCGCACTAATTCAGCGCTCGCCCCTATGTAGGCGGTAGTGACGGTAATAACCGCGTTGTCATTGCGCGGGTATTGCCGCACGGTGAGTGAAGAAACAGCCTGCAGCCCGGCGATCACTATGATCAGATTGACCACAATGGCCAACACCGGACGGCGAACAAAAATATCAGTAAATGACTTCATAAATTTTCGTCACCGGGAAAATGAAGGCCGCGAGGCTTAAGTGTCGTTCGGCGTGGGGTTGAGTGTGAAAGCCGGTTTCACATTATTGTTCACCGCGATGGGAGCTCCGTTTTGCAGTTTGAACACCCCGGAGACCACCACCGTGTGCTCCTCTGTAACACCTTTGGTGACGGCAACGAAATCCCCTAAGGTGCGCCCCAGCTGCACGAATTGCTGGCGGGCAACCAGCTGTTTCTCGCCGCCATCCTTGGTCTGCTCCTCCACTATGAACACAGAGTCACCGTAAGACGCATAGGCGACAGCCGTGATTGGAATGGCGACGACAGATTCCTGCGCGGGCAGCACCACCTGGGCCGTGGCAAACATTCCGGGCAGAAGTTTTTTCTCGGGGTTCGTCAGGGTGGCCTGAACTTTTATATTGCGCGTCGCGGGATCGACCTCAGGGTCAATCGCCGTGATTTCCCCACCGAAGATTTCACCGGGTACGGCGTCGGTAGTCATCCGCACCGCCAGTCCCAGCTGTAATTGCGCCATGCTCTGTTGCGGCAGAGAAAAATTCAGAAAGAGCTTATCCACCGACTGCAGCGACACTATAGGCGCGCCGCTCGGGAGATCCTGGCCCAAATTGACCAAGCGAATTCCCAACTGGCCGGTAAAAGGGGCACGAATGGTTTTTTTTGCGATAGTGGTGCGGATGTTGTCCGCCTGCGCGCGCGCTTCTTTGATGCGCGCCTCGGCCGTGTCGAGGTCGGCCTTGGAGGAGGCCTGCTTGGCGTACAGCTCACGCACCCGCTCCACATTGAGGCGCGCGAGTTCCACATTGGCTTCAGCGGCCCGCAGTTGCGCGGTCTCACTGGAAACGTCCTGCTGGATCAAGGCAGTACCCTTCTCTACCGACTTGCCGGGAGTGAAAAATATCTCGGTGATGCGGCCGGGCATCTCGGCGGCGACCACGACTCCCTGCACGGCCTCGAGAGAACCGACAGAGTCGAGGAAAACCTCCCAGTTTTGTTTTTCCACTTTGTGAGTGGCCACACTTGCGGGAGGCGGTACCATGTTGGCGGAAGCCGCGATCAGATCCCGGATCTGCAGAGCTTTAATGCCGCCCAATAGGCCGACGAGCGCTAATAAGGCGAGTATGGTGAAGGCAATATTTTTGATCATGGTACAGCTTTCCAATAACTGTGAAGACCGAGACTGCAACGGGGGGAGCCACAGCCGTTAAACCCGATGAAGATAGGATGCACTTGGCGTGTTACAACAGAAACTCAACCTGCACTGAACCCGGGTACACCCGAGAACCCGCCACTCCAGTGGCGATGCTACGGTATACACCGGGGACAAAATGCAAAAAAATGTAACCGCCTAGCTCCAGAGCGCTACTCGAGAGATGAGGGGGACAGTGCTCTGAGTTGTCCGTCGAGGGTGCGGGAAATATAAACTCTTATCCGGAGCGCGGCAAGATACAGACCGACTAGTTTGTCTCTTCGTAAGCTGTGCCGGTCGGGAATTCGAGCCGGCAAGCCACCCGAAGGCGGGCGGACCTGCCTGAATGCGCGTGCTGAAGTTAGGCGTTACAAACCGCCGCGGGGCGGGCGGGCCTCTGACTCGAGAGACAGGAGATTTTGGTTGCGAGCTTCTGCGCATGCTCCTCTTCGCGAGCGAGAATCTCCTCCAGGAGCTGACGTGTTTTGGGATCCCGCGTAGCGACAAAGCGGATCATCTCATGATAGATGTCGATGGTTATTCGCTCAGCGATCAAATCCTCCTGCAACATGTCGAGAGGGTTGCCTGGGTGGGTGTAGTCGCTGTACCCGCGCCGCACCAGGATTGCCGGATTGAAATCCGCCACCCCACCGAGCTGCGTTATGCGCTCGGCCAGCCGGTCCACATGGCTCTGCTCTTCATTCACGTGCTCCAAAAATTCCCCATCAGCCAGCTTGATAGAATCTCCGTCTTTAGCAAAACCGTGACTTGCGTAGTAGTGAGCTTTATAACGCAGTACGCAGATCAACTCAGTCGCGAGCGCTTCATTGAGCAGATTGACAATTGTCTGTTGCGGGCTCCCTTCCTCGTCCGCCGAGGTCCAGCCGATCATGTGTCGGCGAGCGCAGGACCGCCTAGAGCTGATGTCGTCGATAAACGCAGTATTCACCATAAAAACCCCGAATGAGAAAAATGCCGAGCAAACCCGGGCGGGTGATGGGCCAATCCCCTAGCCCACCGCAGTGCCCATCAGGAATTTACCCGGATATTGTTGATGACCTTCACCACCTCATCGCGTTTGCGCGCAATCGATTCGGCCAGCACTTTTTGAGCGTCAGACTCCACGTCTCCCGTCAGGGTGACCTGGTTGTTATAGGTATCGACATTAAGCTTCATACCTTTGATGCTCTGGTCCGCCAGCAGCGCGGTTTTGATAGACGCCGTCGTGGAGGCATCAGTCACAAACTGGGCAAAGTCCCGGCGGGCCGGCTCCGCCAGCGGGCGGGCCGCGGCGGTGCCTACTGCAGGATCGATGGTCAGGCGGTTGTCGACGGAAACAATCCCCTCGATGGCGCCGGCGATACTTGCGGCCAGGTCGCGCTCCACTGCGGACGCGACCACGCCGCTCAAAATGGCCCGGTCTCCCTCGACCTCCGTCTCGATCTTAAACGGCTTCAGGTGTTTATTGAGGGCGAGCGCCATTTCGAGTTTGCCTTCTAACACTCCTTCGTCAAACGCTGCTTTCGTATTGCGCCAAGCCTGACGACTGCCGTCTTTCACGTCCTCCCAAGCCTCCTGGCTCTCGCGTTTAGCTTCCGCCGCCGCGGCAGAGGGTGGCGGAACCGGATCAACCTTTACTTCGACCACTGGTTCCACCGGCGTTACGGGGGTGGTGACTTCCACAGTAGGCTGGGGCGACACCGTGTTGACGGAACCTGCCGCCGGTGCGCTTTGCGCCCAGGCACCCGCTCCCATTAAACAAGCAGCAAGCACACCTGCGGCTACTGCGCTGCGCGATAGGGTTTGAGAATGGATTAAAAATCTGGCGTTTTGCATAGGACAATCTCCCGTGTAAATCACTTCCCCAGTGTCGTAACTATTGATCGTCGTAACNNATTGATCGTCGTAACTATTGATCGAAGGACGCGATCGATCGAACCATGCGGTGCACCAAGCGTGCCACAGCAAGAAATGCCCGAATTTCCGCTTTTTTTCGGCAGTGTCCGCCCGACAATAAAAGGGTTGAACGCGGGAAAATTTACAGCCCTTGAAAACAAATTTTCAAAACGATCAATTGGCGATACTAGCGCCTAAATAAAAAACGAAATGGCATAAATCCAGCTAGCCAGACCGAATCAGACATTCGCGTTCAGGAAATCAGGTCATTTATGGCAACCACGGAACAGCATCTCCTCCACCCTAAACCCAGAGCCTCTATTTCCCTGCGGATCCTGGTCGTCATAGTTGTTATAGGTGCGATTTACGTCGCCAAGATGATTCTTTTGCCCATCTTGATCGCGGGTTTTATTGCCCTATTCGCGTCGCCCCTGGTGCGCACGTTGGAAAGTCTTCATGTTCCAAAGCCCCTCGCCAGTCTGTTATTAGAAGGAAGCTTGATTGCCGTGGTGGTTTATATATCGGCACTCTTGTTCGAGCCCGCGCTGCGTTGGCTGGAGGCAGCTCCGGTCATTGGCGATCGAGTTGCCGACAGTCTGCATCATATGACCGAGAGCCTCGGGGTCGGCCAAAGTGGCCGTCTCGGCGCCGGCGAGACCTCAGCAATAGAACAGGCTATGGATTCCACCCTCATTAATCTCGCGTCGCTCTTCGCCCAAACCACTTTTATTTTGGTGATGCAGGGGTTTACCGTCGTCATCATCATTTATTTTTTTCTCGTGTACGGGGACGATTTGATGCGCAATATCGTCCGGGCTCAGCAGACCTTCAGCGATAAAAAATTGACCGTGGTGGTATTTCAAGTCATTCGCGATGACGTGTCCATGTACATCCTGTGGGTCTCTCTCATCAACCTCGGCCTTGGCATCTGTACGGCGGCAGCGCTCGCTTTGGTGGGTGTGGAAGACGCGCTGCTCTGGGGGGTGCTCGCCGCCATCTTGAATTACGCTCCCTATGTCGGCCCACTGATTCTTACAGCAATACTGACGGCCGTGGGGCTCTCGCAGAGCTTGCCCCTGTTCCAGGTGATATTGGCGCCAGGAATTTTCCTACTTTTGAATTTGATCGAGAGCCAATTCGTGACCCCCACAGTCCTCGGTCGGCGTTTTAACATAAACCCTCTGCTGGTGATGTTATGGATGTTTATCTGGGGTTGGCTCTGGGGCGTCGGCGGCATGCTATTGGCTATTCCGATGCTGATGTGCCTGAAGCTCATATTTCTCCACCTGCGTCTGATCGGCGATTGGGTGGAGGTCTTCAACGGCAACAGCCACGAAGAAACCTTAGCAACCTGTAAAAAAAACGCCGGTCTTGCAAAAGTTACAAAACTGAGCAGCGGAAACGACGCGTAGAAGGCATTTTTTCCGTTGGCATGGATATTGAAGTCACTGACCGACGGATCGCCGCATCGCGGCGAATTTCTTCTAACTATTAGTAGGAATAGACTCATGAACAATCAACCGACTACACCTCGTTTGGAAACCGAAAAATCAAATGGCACCCTGCAGGGATTTCGCACCACCTCGACCACGTCTACACCTACGACCGGGGCTGCGGAAACGAATTTCAGCGACCAGGCGGCACGTATCGGTGAAGCACTGGAGCAGATGAAAAAAGCCACCAGCAGCATTTATGAAGCGGTGGCCAGCCTCGGTACAGCGTCCGGGGACATCGCTAAATTGAAGCTGGCACAAAGCAAAGTAAAAGCCCTTGAGTTCGAAAGCCGTGCCGAAGACAAACTCGCCGAGAAGCCCCTGCTGTACGTGGGTGCCGCTTTCGCTTTGGGCTGGTTCCTGTCTCGCCTGAGCAAGTAAACTGCGACCTTCAACCGACCAGCCACAGAGCAGCGGACATGACAACCACTACTGCCGAAGAAAATAAAACGACTCAGCAGATTCCGACTCCGGGAGATTCCTCTCCTCCGTCACTACTGACCTTGGCGCGAGACGCAGCAGTGGTGACGCGTGGGTTTCTCGAGCTTCTGATGCTGGAAATCGGCATTGCGGCTCGCTCTTTNNTCGGTGCCGGTGATCATTGCACTGGGGATGGTCGGTTTTCTTTTAGCAATTTTCACTTGGTTGGCGTTCGCTGCCGCTGTTGCTTGGTCGTGCGCGGCCCTGCTCGGCTCGACAGGGTGGGGTATGGCCGCGTTCCTTGTGCTGCACTTGTTGGCGTTGTTCTTCTGCCGCATGGCCATCAAACGCTATGTGCGCCGTCTAACACTGCCTAACACCCGCCGCTTTATGCAACGTATAGAAGAAAGTCTGCATGAATCCCACCAATAAAATTGAGCTGAAAGCGGCCGCACTGCATTTGGATTATGAAATTCTGGCGAACCATTGGAATCAGCATCCGCTCAGTCATTACAAATATAAAGGTGTGGTCATTACGCTTATCACGCTTGCAATGGCTATGGTTGCCCGCAACCCCACATGCCGAAAGCTGTACCTGGCGTACAGCCTTGTCACCAAACCCCCTTTCAATTAAAGTACCCTCCGCCAAATTGCTAATGCTCTGTCCTCACGAGCTGGACCTCCATGGACCTAGGCCGGCCGCTCTTGCCTTGGAGCAATTGCTATGGCCGGCGAAGCCCAAGCAATCGAGTGGTGGGGTTGAGACGAAAGCCGAATCACTGCGGCCTTTCAAGCGCGGGCGGTACGAGACAGCCCGGCAACTGTCGCCATGGCCTCTGGTATCCATTAACGCAACGGGCATTAGTCATTAGTCGTGGGTATTCAGGAGCACAAATACGGTATATCGAGGGACGGATCCAGTGGTGCGCTTTTACGGGGGGAGTGGCGTATACTGCCAATCGCCCCGTCCGTGGCGTTGATTGCGACCTCTCGCTTTTTGACAGTACACCGCAAATTAGCCCCCGCAATTCATGCCTTGCCACCTCGCTTCCGTCACTCCAGTTTTGGACCGCGCTGCACATTTTTGGCAGCTAACAAGGCGGGCGGGCGCTACCACTGCTCGTTACCTGTATCAGCGGGCGTGCCGCCGGAAACGCGCCCTGATGCGCGGATGAAAGTGGGGATGAAAGTGCGGATGAAAGCGCAGATGAAAAAAGCGCGGACGAAAAGCGCGAAAAGGGTCGAGCGGCTCAGCGAGAAGCAGGGGTTCCAACTTGTTTAATTTTCTGGCGTAACGGTGAGTTACAGAGGAACAAGTAAGTGGCAAATATATTGTTGGTCGATGACGACGAAAAATTCTTGAGCGCAACCACCGAGTTGCTGGAAATGTTGGGCCACACGGTGCGCGGCGCCAGTTCAGTCGCCCAAGCAAAGGATCTGGCCGTCGACACCAGCTACACTCACGCAATTCTTGATCTGATCCTGCCTGACGGCAGCGGACTGCACGTTCTCGATGCGCTTAATGCAGGTANNGGTAATCACGACCTGCAGGTCGCCCTGGTCACCGGCCACTCGTCGATCAAATCCTTCGTAATGAATCTTTACGGCCCCAATATTAAATATCTGATAAAGCCCATCGATCTGGAGCAGCTTAATCTCTTCCTCGCATCCTCCGGGAAAACCCAAGCGGGAAAAGGCGGGCGTGGCAAGGTTCACTTCGGCCACCTGGTTGGCGAATCGCCGGCGATGCAACAGCTTTATGAAATGATCGAACGCGTGGCGCTGACACAGGCGAATGTGATGCTGATCGGCGAGAGCGGCGCGGGCAAGGA
>DJFO01000354.1:0-207 GCA_002432555.1 Marinagarivorans sp. UBA5870 | reverse complement strand
GGCGGCACTCTGTTCCTCGACGAAATTACCGAGATGCCCATCGACCTGCAGCCCAATTTGCTGCGGGTTTTAGAATCGCGCAAAGTCACGCGCTTGGGCGGCACCTCAGCGCTCGACGTCAACTGCCGCGTGGTTTCCGCCACCAACCGGCCCGAGCACGAAATCGCCCGCGAAAAGAAATTGCGCGAGGACCTCTATTTCCGCCTG
>DJFO01000028.1 GCA_002432555.1 Marinagarivorans sp. UBA5870 | reverse complement strand
CCATTGGTGATGACGAGGTTGTCCGGGTTGACCGCGCAGCCAGCTTCCGCCATCCGCCGCGCCAGTTGCCGGCGTAATTCCGGCGAGCCGGGGGAGAATTCATAGTTGGCGGAGCGCACCCGGTGTTGGCGGGCAGAGCGGATCAGTGCCTGCTCGATAGCGCGAGTGGGGAGGAATTCCGGCGCCGGCACGGCCGCACCCAATTGCACGACAGACGGATTATTGGCGGCCTTGATCAGTTGCAGCACCATATCCTGCCCGGTCACCGGAGCCGGGCGCGGGGTGTCCATCATCAGTCGGGGCTGGGGAATGCGGTCATTGATCTGCGGGCGCACATAAAAACCGGAACGCTGGCGGCTTTCCAGCACACCCTGGTCCTCCAGCAGACGATAGGCAGAAATCACGGTGGCGATGCTCAGATTGCGCTGCTGGCTTAATTGCCGCACGCCGGGCAGGCGATCCCCCGGCTGAAAGCTGCCGTGGTGAATCGAGGTNNGATTGTCTCGATAAATCCTGTCCTGGCGATAGGTACAGAAGACAGTTAGCAAAAGCAGTACAGTACAAAAAATAGTGTACCTGTACCGTATCAATTTTCATTTTTCTGAAACTGTAATGATTAAGTCCTGACTCGTAGAGTGGCGTTTTGTACCGGGAGAGAGTGCTATGAGCCAAACCTTATATATTGTGGATGCCTTCGCCACCGGGCCGTTTACCGGCAACCCGGCGGCCGTATGTATTTTGCAACAGGAAAAACCGGCCCAGTGGATGCAGCAGGTGGCGGCAGAGATGAACCTGTCGGAAACCGCGTTTGTTTCCCGTAACCCCCAAACGGGTCGTGGCTGGGTGTTGCGCTGGTTTACGCCGACCACGGAGGTGAACCTCTGCGGACATGCGACTTTGGCCGCGGCCCATGTGTTGTGGCATAGCGGTCAGGAAATCGAATCCGTTGTGGAGTTTCACACTCGCAGCGGCTTACTGAGTGCCAGCCGGACGCATGGGGGCATCACCCTCGATTTTCCGTCTGACTCGCCGCTGGAGAAAGAAACTGTCCCTTCATTATTGATTGATGCTCTGGGTGATCGCCCGGCGTGGGTTGGGCAGGGGCGAGAGGATTGGTTAGTGGTATTTGACTCGGCGGAACAGGTGCGTCGGTTGCAGCCGTATTTTCGTCTGATCGCCGACCTGCCTATGCGCGGCTTGATCGTGACAGCGCCCGGCGATGAGCCCGACCTCGACATGGTGTCCCGCTTCTTTGCCCCCAACGTCGGCATCAACGAAGACCCGGTCACCGGCTCGGCTCACTGCCTCCTGGCAGTTTATTGGGGGCAGCGATTGGGCAAGACGCGTCTGCGTGCCTTGCAGGCATCCGCACGTACCGGTTTGTTGAACCTGATATGGCAGGGCGACCGCGTGCATCTCTCGGGGCAGGCTCATATCACCCTGACGGGAGAATTCCATGGCTGAAACCTCGCAACCCTCGGCATGCGGGATGTCGGCATGCTGGCTGAATGGCAAGATGGTGGCGCCGGAACAGGCGGTGGTCCCGGTGTTTGATCATGGCCTGCTTTATGGCGATGGGGTGTTTGAAGGCATCCGTTTCTATAACGGTCGCGCCTTCCGTCTGCAAGCACACCTGGACCGGCTGGCGCTGTCGGCTAAAGCCATCGCGTTGCGCTTGCCCTATACCCTGGCGCAACTGGCGGAGGCCGTGGCGCAAACCATTGCGGCGGCGGGTGGTTCAGAAGGCTATTTGCGCCTGGTGGTGACGCGCGGCGTTGGACCGCTGGGGCTAGACCCAACCCGCTGTCATTCGCCTGCGGTGTTTATCATTGCTGACCGCCTGCAACTGGTGAGTGGTGAGACGCGCACGCAAGGGGCCAAGGTTATCATCGCAGCCACCCGCCGTTTGGGGCCGGACGGGCTGGACCCGCGTATCAAAAGCCTGAATTACCTCAATCATATCCTGGCGCGACTGGAGGCCAGTTATGCGGGGGCGGATGAAGCAATCCTGCTCAACAGCGCCGGGCGTGTGGCGGAGGGCAGTGCGGACAACATCTTCATCGTACGCAATGGTGAGTTGCTGACGCCGCCGGTTATGGAAGGTGCACTGGATGGTATTAACCNNGTGTTGGAGGTAGCCGCGCATTTGGGTATTCCTCATCGCGAAATCCCGCTGGCGCCTTATGATTTGTTCGTGGCTGATGAATGTTTTTTGACTGGTACCGGGGCTGAATTAATTCCGGTAGCCAGTGTTGATGGTCGATCACTCGGGCAATGCCCGGGGCCGGTCTTTGGTAGAGTGCAAAACGCGTTTCGTGATTGTGTACAGCGGGAAACGTCGCCGTGACGGCATGTACTGATCGGTATATTTCCCTTCAAACCAAGTCTTGTGTCGGATTACGCCTGCAGCTAATTCGACCTACAAAAGCAGGTTGACCCGTAGGTCGCATCAGGCGCGTAAGCGCCGTAATCCGACAAACAACTCTCGATGTCCTCCTGTCGGGTTACGCTGGCGCTAATTCGACCTANNGCCTTCGGCTTTGTTGCTGAGGGTGACGTAGACGTTGTGACCGGCGTTGGCGGTGCCGGTAATGACGCGTGCTAGGGCCTCCCGCGTCTCCGGATCGGGATCGATGATCTTGTTGTAAGGAGAATACTGTTGTTGGGCGTCTTCATAACCATAAGCACCGTGCAGCGGGTTGAGATTCCAG
>DJFO01000227.1 GCA_002432555.1 Marinagarivorans sp. UBA5870 | reverse complement strand
AGAGCGTCAGCCGTTGATTCATAGGGAGCCGTCAGCCATTGATTAACGGGGAGCCGGCAGCCATTGATGGGTCAGAAGCCGTCTGCCATTGATAGAGTTTCAGCGAAACGCGGCCCTTGACCAGGGGCACCTGCTCGGCCGCCAAGCGCCTGGCTTGTTCGCGAAACCCGGGGGCNNCCCGGGGGAGTCTTCCGGCAGGGCGATGCGCCCCTGGGCGTTGATCACCCGGTGCCACGGCAGTCGGCTGTCCTCGGGCAGCGTGCGCAGCACCTGGCCGACCAAACGCGCCGCCCCCGGCAGCCCCGCCAGCATGGCGACTTGGCCGTAAGTGGCAACTCGACCGGGAGGGATCGCTTGCAACACTGTATAAATGGCGCTCGAGTTTGACATGTGGCAACGTTATTAGGAGGCGCAAAAGACTGGGCCATCCTAACAGGTCCCGGCGTTGCGGATAAGCGTGGTCGGGGAAGTTCATAATTCCAATAGACATAAAAGGTTGATGAAATTTTTTCTACAATTGAGTTTTTTGCTGGGCGGGATGATGCTCGCCACTTTGGGCAGCGCCGGTCAGGCGGTTTTGAGCAACGGCGACGTCCTCGCCGGAGAGCTGATGGGGATAGAGGGGCCCGATGTTCTCTGGCAGTCCGATTCCCTCGGCGAATTGCGTCTGCCCAAGACCTGGATCCAGAACCTCCAATCCACCACCCCCCTCAAAATACGCGGCCAGGCCAGTCCCTGCCTTCTGTACGAAATGGTGGGCACCAAGGTGCGGATGATGTGCGGTGGAAAGCGCAAAAGGTATGCGCTAATGGGACTGCAGCAGGTGGTACCTTTTGCCAACCACGCGGTGCTGAATTACGCGTATGGCGGCAACCTGCGGATCACCGGANNGAAACAGACTGGCAACACCGACACGGAATATCAGGAGATCATCAGCGACGTGCGCCTGCGCCACGGCGACTTGCGACATGAAATTCTGCTGTCGCACAACAGCCAGCGCACCACCACCCACGACTACGCCAGCGGCCTGGATTTTAAAACCTACAACCGTCGCAGCCTCGGCAGCTATTCGCTGAGCTGGTTTTTCGTACCCCATTGGTTCTGGGCCAATACCGTGTCCATCGAGCGCGACGACAGTCGCAATATTCAGGAGGAGTATCGCGCGGCATCGGGTATCGGTCATGCGTTTTGGGAGAGCAGCCGGCTGGTGTTCGACGTGGAGGCGGGTTTGCAGTACAACCGCACGTACCTGGCAATCAACCCGCCGGCGGACCAACCGGACACCTACCCCGCGATGCGTCTCGCCACCAATTTCCGCTACCGATTAAAGAGCGCGGCGAACCTGTACAACCGCAGCCAGTTCAACCACTCGCTCGTCGGGGCGGAACCAGGGGAGAGCGAACGCTGGGAGTTGCGGACCGACAGCGGGTTCAACCTTCCCATAGGTTTTGGTATATCCGCAAATTTCAGTATGGAGTGGGCCTACGTCAACCATGCGCGCGACCAGAACCCGAATGCGTCGCGCCAGGACACTACCTATCGCGTCGGGGTGAATTACGCCTGGTGAGGGAGCGGCTGGGCAAAGAATCTGCGCTTACTGCTCTTGTATTCCCGCGGCTTACCCCCATTGAGAGGAAGCTCGAAGTGCTGTTCCAGGAGGAGTGAGTGCGCTTTTTGTTGCTGCTCTTGATCGGTTTGCCCGTGCTGGAACTCTTGGTTTTGATCCAGGTGGGGCGGCATATAGGCGCGCTGCCTACTCTTGGACTGCTGGTGCTGACCGCGCTGCTCGGCTTGGCCCTGTTGCGCAGACAAGGTTACGCGATTCTCGCCAGCGCGCGCAGCCGGGTCGCCCTGGGCGAGCTGCCGGGAGCGGAAATGCTCAGCGGCCTCTTTCTCGCGGCCGCCGGCATGCTGCTGCTGATCCCGGGATTTATCACCGATGTGCTCGGCCTCTGCTGTCTGCTTCCTCCTCTGCGGCGCGGTCTCATCGCCTGGGTCGCGCGCCGCCTGTGGCGGCCGGGGCAGGGGACAAGCCGAGTGATAGAAGGCGAATTCGAACGCGAAAGGCGCCCGGCGCCGAGCGCGATCGAGGCACTCAGCGAGCGGGAGCAGCGGCGTGAGCCCGGCGAATGAACTTTTTTTAACGCCGGGGTGTTGAAATCACTAAAAGTGCTCCCATTTTCGCATCAGACTTTTTCCCCTCCCCGTCGCGCCTTGGGGGCGAAGCGGGGACTCCAGCATCTGGAGATGTCAAACAGCCCGCCTGCAAGCACAGGCGGGATAAAAATCTAAAACGCTACTTTGGAGAAATTTAATGAAAATCCGTCCTTTACACGATCGTGTTGTGGTGCGTCGCAAGGAAGAAGAACAAAAAACCGCAGGCGGCATAGTGCTGCCCGGTTCCGCCAAGGAAAAACCGAATCAAGGCGAAGTTGTGGCAGTGGGCTCCGGTCGCGTACTCGACAACGGTGAAGTGCGCCCCGTCGACGTGAAAGTTGGCGATACGGTAGTTTTCGGCAAATACGCCGGCAGTGACACCATTGAGATCAACGGTGAAGAACTGGTCATTCTCAGCGAGAGCGACATCAAGGCCGTTCTTCAATAATTCACGCACACATTCATTTCAGCTAAAAAATATTAGGAATTAAGCTTATGGCAGCTAAAGTCGTTAAATTTGGTGATAGCGCCCGTCAGAAGATGCTGGCGGGGGTAAATGTTCTGGCAGACGCCGTTAAAGCCACTCTGGGCCCCAAGGGCCGCAACGTAGTGCTGGAGAAATCCTTCGGCGCCCCGACCGTCACCAAAGACGGTGTGTCCGTAGCCAAAGAAATCGAACTGAAAGACAAGTTTGAAAACATGGGCGCGCAGATGGTGAAGGA
>DJFO01000329.1 GCA_002432555.1 Marinagarivorans sp. UBA5870 | reverse complement strand
TCGAATCCAGTACGACCCACCATTCACCAACGAGCGCCGCGGCTCTCGTCAGCAAAGGCCGTCGAGGCTCTCTTAACAAAGAGCTCGAGCCTTTCGTAACTAAGAGCTCAAGCCTTGCGTAACAGAGAGCTCGAGCCTCTCNNAAAAAGGGAGCTGCGCCTACCTTGAAGGGGAGCCGCAGCTCCCTTTTTTATTGCCTTCTGTCCGGGGCCGTGCAACCGGCGGTCGTGCGGGCGATCAAAAGAATCGACTTAGGGCGTAAAATTCGGCGGGTCAGACCGATCCAATTTGAGGTGCGATGAACTATGGCAGTGATCGACGAAGCGGTAAAGGTGCTGGATCCGGCGCAGAAACCCAGCCCGGCGGAAATCGTGAAGGCGCATCTGGATCGAATTCCAGCGCAAAACCGTCCAACCCCGGAACACGTCGCGGAACAAAAATCGCGCATCAAAACCCTGCTCCAACAGCACAACGCGGTTTTGGTTGCGCATTATTATACGGACCCGGAGGTCCAGGCCCTGGCAGAGGAAACCGGCGGCTGCGTTTCCNNTCCGACTCCCTGGAAATGGCGCGCTTCGGCAAAAATCATCCCGCCCAGACTCTCATAGTCGCCGGGGTGAAATTCATGGGGGAAACCGCCAAGATCCTCAGCCCCGAGAAGCGCGTGCTCATGCCCACCCTCGAGGCAACCTGTTCGCTCGATATAGGTTGCCCCGCCGATGAATTCAGCGCATTTTGCGACGCCCATCCCGACCGCACCGTGGTGGTCTACGCCAACACCTCCGCCGCAGTCAAAGCGCGGGCCGATTGGGTGGTGACGTCCAGTATCGCGGTAGACGTAGTGGACCATCTGGACCGGGAAGGAAAAAAAATCCTTTGGGCACCCGATAAGCACTTGGGTCGCTACGTGCAAAAAACCACAGGGGCCGACGTGCTCTGTTGGGACGGTGCCTGCATAGTGCACGAGGAATTTAAGGCGCGTGGAGTGGAGGAGCTGAAAGCGGCGCATCCGGACGCGGCGGTGCTGGTGCACCCCGAATCACCGGAGGCGGTGGTCGCCCTGGCGGATGTGGTGGGCTCGACTTCTCAATTGATTCGCGCCGCCCAAAACCTCCCGCATAAAAAATGCATAGTCGCGACCGACCAGGGCATCTTTTATAAAATGCAGCAGGCCGCGCCGGACAAAATTTTATATATAGCGCCCACCGCCGGTTCGGGTGCAACCTGCCGCTCCTGCGCCAATTGCCCTTGGATGGGAATGAATTCCCTCGACCTGCTCGCGACCGCGTTCGACCGGCTCGACAATGAAATTCTGGTGGACCCGGCTTTGGCGCAGCGGGCGATGATTCCACTCCAGCGCATGTTGGACTTCAAGGTGCGGCGGTAGAGCGGAACCGCAGCGCGGATTCCGCCCTGGAGCTTGACGATCCGTCATGGAGGTTAAGGATTTGTCTCTGCTGCTTAAGGTTGATTAACCCAGACCGGCGTGTTGATACCGGCATCGGCAGTGGTGGATCGCCTCGCGGCCATCCACCTACGCCGGCGCAGGCATCCTCGGCTTAATCCTCGGCCGGCCTGTTAGCAGGCAACCGCGCGGTTGCGGCCGCGATTTTTGGCTTGGTAGAGCAGTTGGTCCGCGCGATTGAGCATATCTTCAAAGCTGCCGTCGTGACCCGTGCGGCTGGTGACTCCCAAGCTCACGGTAAAAGTGAACTGGCTCTGGTCGTAACGGATAGTGCGATTTTCACAAGTTGCTCTGATACGTTCAGCTATGGCGCAGGCGCCATTCAGATCGGCATCCGGGCAGCAAATGGCAAATTCCTCCCCCCCGATTCGTCCCACCAAATCGGATTCCCGCACCGCCTCCCGGCAGCAGTCGGCGAGCNNAGGTGTCGTTGATCTGCTTGAACTCGTCCACGTCCATCATAATGATCGACAGCGGCCGCTTGTGGCGCTGGGCCTTGCTGAATTCGGCGTGGGCCAAGGAGAAGAAATGTCGACGGTTGGCGAGGCGGGTCAGCGGATCGGTGGTGGCGAGACGGCGCAACTCCTGGTTGACGACTTCCAGTTCGCGGGTGGCTTGTTTCACGCGCAGGGCAGTGCGCATGCGCGCCGCCAGAATCGGATACACCACCGGCTTGCTGACGTAATCGCTGGCGCCCAGATCCAACGCCTTGATGATGGTGTCGTCGGCGCTGGAAGCGGAAATAATAATCACCGGAATATCCGCTGTTTCCGCAAAACTTTTTAATTTGTCCAAGGTTTCCAGGCCATTGAGGCCTGGCATGCGCATATCGAGCAGTATGAGATCCGGATGCTTGTTGGCCGCGGTGGTGATGCATTCATCACCGCTCAGCGCCGTCAGCACGTTAAATCCGTCGTCGTTCAAATCATACTCGAGAAGCTTGGCGTTATCTTCGGAGTCGTCGACCACTAAAACCGTTGGCATATAAGTGTAACCAGGCCTCTTGAGTTGTGGAAAAGCCAAACCCGCGCAGGTTTGCAAAAGAGCGATGCAGCCATCGCCCCGGAATCAAGTCCGTGTCCCTTAACTCTAGTCGAAGTTTGGTTCGTCGAGCCAAGTGACGTGACTATCTGACGCCAACGGCGCCAAAAGTTCACAGCTCCCAGAGTTGGGACGCACGCGTGGCGCGGCGCAATTGGGCGAGGGCGCTGATGGCGAAGTCGGCGGCGGTGCTGGTGCGTTGCATGCGGCTGAGCAGGCTGTGCACGGCTTCTTCCCACGCGAGATGAAGCAGGCCGGGATAAAAATGATCCTGCACCCAGCGGTGGATCTGGCTGTCGAGCGGCAATCTGTCGAGCGGCAATCTGTCGAGCGGCACTATGGCGGACGCCTGTTCGGCGGCCAGGTCGTCGCGCAGATGGCAGATGAAGTCCGTCAGCCACTGAATATTGGCGTGCCGCGGCGGCGTGCCTGTGCTGAGGTCGTTCGCGGTCATGATCCAGCTCCGTTTTTACCGGGGATTTCGGTTAATGCAGGGTTTCCGGTTTTTCCGTCAGGGCGTCCTCGCCCACCTGCTTGTGATTCATGGAGCGCTGCAGTTGCACCACCATCTTGCTCAGGTAGGCGATGCTCTGGTTCAGTTCGCGCACAGCGACCCGCAGCTCGTCGGCTTCGTCGCGGTCGATCAGGGAAATGGAGGTGTTTTTGCCATTCATAAGGATCTTCCAAAAGGGCTAACGCCTGCGCCGCTGGCGGCGCAGGCTCGATTGGCGAACAGGATCAATCCCAGCTGAGGGCGCCGCCCGTTTGATACTCGATCACGCGGGTTTCGAAGAAGTTGCG
>DJFO01000326.1:2351-2545 GCA_002432555.1 Marinagarivorans sp. UBA5870 | reverse complement strand
CCGCAAGTCCCGTCGTCGGCAGCGCCGGCACTGCCTCCACCGGCGCGACCGCCTGCCCTATGGCAGCGGCGTCAAACGCCGTGGTGCGCACGGTCAGCACTTTGATCGGCTCATCGTTTTGTTCCGTGGCTACGACGTTGCCCGCATAAATCGGCCGCTGAAACTGATTGGGGCCATCCACGGCAATCACGTCG
>DJFO01000326.1:0-2265 GCA_002432555.1 Marinagarivorans sp. UBA5870 | reverse complement strand
CCAACACGGCGAGATCCTCGGCGAGTTGGTGCTCGTAATGCGGTGCGTCACTGCACAGGACCTTGCTGACTCCGCTGCAACGAGCCGCACTCTCGGCAACCGCTTGGCAGTTGGCGCCCGCTACCAGCACGTGAATTTCTTCTTTGAAGGCGGCCGCCGCGCTCACCACGTGGCGGGTCGCCGGCTTCAATTCGCGNNTTATCGTGTTCGGCTATGACCAAAACGCTCATGGAATCACCTTAGCTTCGTTGCGCAATTTATTCAGCAGTTCGTCGACACTCTTCACCTTGATACCGGCTTTACGCACGGGTGGCGGGCTAACCTTGAGCAATTTGCTGCGACTGGCGAGATTCAATCCGAGGTCTTCCACCTTGATGGTGTCGAGGGGTTTTTTCTTGGCTTTCATGATATTGGGGAGGGACGCGTAACGCGGTTCGTTAAGGCGNNGCCGCCATCGACCTCGCGGGTGACATCGACCGAGCCGTCCCCGACCACGACCTTGGAGGCGA
Organism: Marinagarivorans sp. UBA5870; assembly: GCA_002432555.1. The sequence goes on along the minus strand of DJFO01000326.1, from coordinate 1,756 downwards.
AGGTGCCCTGCGGCCAGCCCAGCAGGGCGGCGAGCATCTGGCCGGTTTGATTGTTGTCCCCATCGATGGCCTGCTTGCCGAGGATGACAAGCTGCGGCGACTCTTTGGCGGTCACTGCCTGTAAGACCTTCGCAATCGCCAGTGGCTGCAGTCGCTGCGCCGTTTCCACCAGAATCGCCCGATCGGCGCCCAGCGCCATGGCGGCCCGCAGCTGCTCCTGACATTTGGCATCCCCCACCGAAACCACTATCACTTCGGTCGCCACACCTTTTTCCTTGAGACGGACCGCTTCCTCGACGGCAATTTCGCAAAACGGGTTGATCGCCATTTTAGCGTTGGCGATGTCGACGTCGGAGCCGTCGCCGAGCGGGCGCACTTTAACGTTGTAGTCCACGACGCGCTTGATGGGTACAAGGATTTTCATGAATAAGCACACTCCCTATAGAGATTCGCAAAGACGCAACAGTATAACGATAAACGGCCCCAGGGTCTTTTCACGCGGGCTGTCTCGCCGCATCGGTGCCGGGCCCCTTTCGCTGCAGAACTCTTTCGGTGCAGAACCCGTTCGCTGCAGAATCAGGACGCGACGAAAACGGCGCGCATGATACCGGAGCAGTGCGCGAAGTGCAGCGCGCGCTTACGATAAGGCAAACAAGGGAAAGTGATTGGTTCCACAAGGTTTCTATACCTATACTGTTGCGCCTTTAAACTTATAAAAACCGCCCACCCTATACCGAACGGGAGCCTTGCGTGGAACGAGAATCAATGCCCTATGACGTGGTGGTGGTCGGCGCCGGCCCAGCGGGCCTGGCAGCCGCCTGCCGTCTGAAGCAGCTCAATGCCGAAATTTCCGTGTGTGTGGTGGAAAAAGGTTCGGAAGTGGGGGCGCATATCGTCTCCGGCGCTGTGTTCGACCCTATCGCGCTTGACGAACTCTTTCCCGCCTGGCGCAAAGAGGGCGCGCCTGTAACCACGCGCGTCACCGCCGATCATATTTACTGGTTGAGCAGTGGTGCCCAGGCGATCCGATTGCCCGGTTGGGCCGCCCCCAAAACCATGCATAACCAGGGCAACTACATCATCAGCCTCGGCAACCTGTGCCGCTGGCTTGCCGAACGCGCAGAACAACTGGGAGTGGAAATTTTTCCGGGATTCGCGGCATCCGAGGTGCTCTATGGTGAGTCCGGGGCGGCGCGCGGCGTGCTGATCGGCGATATGGGGGTGGACGCGAGCGGCCAACCTAAATCAAGCTATACCCCCGGCATGGAACTGCATGGCAAATACACCTTATTCGCCGAAGGTTGTCGCGGTCATCTTGGAAAAAACCTTATCGCTCACTTCTCTCTCGACCGCGGTCGAGAGCCGCAACACTACGGCCTCGGTATCAAGGAGATCTGGAAAATTCCCGCCGCCGCGCACCAACCGGGTTTGGTGGTGCACACGGCGGGCTGGCCGCTTTCCGAAAGTGGTTCCACCGGCGGCGGTTTTCTCTACCACATCGAGGACCAGCAGGTGGTCGTAGGACTGATCACGGATCTTGCCTACCGCAACCCCTACGTCAATCCATTCGAAGAATTCCAGCGATTCAAGCACCACCCCGAAATCAAGCGCTCCTTGGCGGGGGGCCAGCGCCTGGTTTACGGTGCCCGGGCCATCACCAAGGGCGGCCTGCAGTCGCAACCCAAGATGCATTTTCCCGGGGGGCTTCTGCTCGGGGACAACGCGGGGACGCTGAATTTTGCCAAGATCAAGGGCA
>DJFO01000109.1:3052-5673 GCA_002432555.1 Marinagarivorans sp. UBA5870 | reverse complement strand
TTGTTAGGGGGAGTGGCCTCACAACAGACCACGATAGGTGGGGTGACATACTTGCTCGCTGGGACCCATGATAATTTCGGCCGATTGAGCGAAATGGCTTACCCCAACGGAGTAAAGCTTCGATATTCCTATGATGTCTCTAATAGCGTGAATAAAATCGAGGCGTACGTGGGCGGCTTGTGGAAGACGGTCGTCACGACCACTAAAAGTCACGATCGGAAGACATTGGTTTTTGGCAACGGTATATCGGAAACGAGAATCCATGACCTCGACGGACGTACAGTCTCGATCGAATCGACTGTCCAATCGTTAAAGTATTCGTTCAATTCTGTCGACGACATTACTTCTATCGTCAATGGAAAAAATGGTCAGGCCAGTTTGTCACTGGCGTATGATGGTGCCGGAAGGGTTACTAAGGCCTCGGGAAGTTGGGCGGACCAGTACTTTACCTATGATGAAAATGGAAATCGGAAATCAATCTTCTCGCGCGGCAACACAACCACGTACTCCAATTCGGCTGATGGGAATCGGCTCGACGCGGTAATTTGGGGGCCGACTGGGGGCGTCGAGCGAGATTATGATTACGATGCGGTAGGTAATGTCATTTCTCAGACAGGAAATGTCGGTGTGCGATATACAGCGAAGTACGACGGATTCAATCAGTTGTCAGTGTTAGATCCGGACGCCTCTGGCGGAGAATTGCCCGAATATTATACATATAATGCCCTCAATCAGCGCGTGAGGAAGAATGGTCCGCGAGGGGATTTCAGATACATATATTCTCCGGCAGGGGTTTTGCTGGCCGAGTCTGGGAAGACGGCTGCAATTGGATCCATATACATTTACTTAGAGTCTCGAGTCGTTGGAGTTGTCAGAAATAACGCGCTGTATTATGTACATACTGATCATCTGGGACGTCCTGAGGTCATTTCTGACTCGGTTAAGACTGTGGTCTGGCGGGCCATCAATGGTGCTTTTGAGCGCTGGGTAACGGTCTCTAATGCAGCATTCGGTGCATTCAATTTAGGTTTCCCTGGTCAATATTATGATGAATCCAGCCGGCTCTGGTACAACTGGCACAGATATTATGATGCAAGCCTGGGTAGATATATTCAAGCCGATCCGCAGGGTGTTGCCGCAGATCCAAACACCTATTCGTACGTTGGTTCTGACCCATTGACATTCGTTGATCCCGACGGAATGGAATACTACCCGCACGAATCTCCTTTTCATGGAGATATTGCCGGGGCGACGCATCATGTACAGGCATATATTGTTGATCGACCCGAAGCGATCGTCAGTGATTTTGGTCCTCCTCTCGAAGTGAATGGAGGGGTAGATAACACCGATGTCGATTTTATAAAAGTGGCTGATCAGTGGTATAAAATCAAAGGCGGCACTGCGACGATCTTTGAAGCTCCGAATGGTCGTGTAACTGTGAGCGGATCGAAGGGTTTTTTCTACCCAGTAAGCAATAAAAGCAGGGTGTTTCGATTTTGGCGATTTTTTAGGGATAAAGACGGGCCCAAAAGGCATCTTGATAAGTATGACCCTTGTAAAAATGGCCCGATTTCTGAGTCGCGCATAAAATAATGAGGTCCTGGCTCAAAATTTTGTCATTACCTTGTGTGTTGTGTGCAGTTTGGGTGGGTAATTTTTTATGGGGCGAGCGTATCAAGGACTTTTTTTTAATCAGGAAGATAGTGGGAATTCCAAACGTCCAACAGATTGCCGATTTTCACAGCTACGAAGGATACCGGACTCTCGACGTAGAACTTAAGAATCGCGGTTACTTGGGGTTGGTTGCTATCGGTACCAATCTGGTCGAGAATCCTGCCGGAATCGGGACAACTCGTATTGGTAATATTGCCATCGATTGCAGATTCTACCGGGGCAGCGTTTCCGTGAGATCGCGCGGAGCTTTCGATCTCATGGAATACGCAGCGGCGTCCGGGATAACCATCAAAAATCTGCCGGATGCCGTCCGGCTTTATGACGACCTCTACGCACTGGTAAGGCAGAAACTGGTAATTGAACGGCAAGTTGTCACTGTGCCGGCGTATTCTCCCGAGATCGATTCGCCGATCGAGTGTCGTGGCTCCTTGCTGACGGTACCGCCGACCTGATTTTCGCGAGGTCGGTCTCCGGTATGGTGTACTCTTTCAGGTTCGCACACTACGCAGGATTTACCCAATAATGATCTCCGAGAAATCGCCTTACCGCCCATTTCCTCGCGGCGCAAAACTTTTCCTTTTGATTCCGCTCGTCTTCGTCCTTTTGCTTGCCGGCTGGTATGCGGTTGTTCGCCTTGTCAGCCCTTTGACCGTGGTTAAGGAAAAACAAATTGCAGTTGCGGCTCCCGCGAACCCCACTTCCGGTGTTGAATTGACGGTAGGGTGCTTCAATATCGCTCACGGGCGAGGGGACGTGTACGGTGCGGCCAATTGGGACGGCGGTACGCGGGATGCGCGGGCGGCGCGACTGGGGGCCATTGCGAAATTTCTGCAGGAAAATAAGCTCGATATAGTGGTGCTGAACGAGGCGGATTTTCGCAGCTTCTGGAGCGGGCATCAAAATCAAGCCGAATGGATCGCCCGTGAGGCCGGTTACCCCTACTGGGT
>DJFO01000109.1:668-3039 GCA_002432555.1 Marinagarivorans sp. UBA5870 | reverse complement strand
GCCTTTGTGGCAGCGTTTACTGGTCGGCGGAATGAAAGATGGTGTCGCCGCGACCTTGGAATTACCGGATGGATCCCGAGTATTGGTCGCCGCCCTGCATTTGTCCCTCGAGAGTGAGGATGTCCGCGTGGCGAGTGTGCGCCAGGTGATCGATCTGCAAACGCAGCTTGCTCTGCCGGCCGTGGTGATGGGCGACTTTAATACGGCGCCCGCTGGATTGCCGCGTCATTCTTTGAGCAGCACGGGCGAAAATGCCGTGGAATTATTGCAGCGGCACCCGCCGTTTCGCGGACCTGACATAGATCCTGCGGCGGCGGATGCATGGTTTAGCTTTCCCTCCCGGAAGCCGGACAGAGTCATCGATTGGATTTTCGTACCCGCGTCCTGGACCTTGGAGGACTATCGCGTACTGCCGTCCGATTTGTCGGATCATCGGCCATTGGTGGCGCGCGTGCGAAGGTAGGGTCGACGCACGGCGAGGGCATCGGTTTTATACCCGTGATCGGGCCCGATAAACAAGCCAAGCGGAGACCGAATAAAACGACTTCACTGAGTCTCCACCGACTGCGCGGCGGGCCGGGAAGATTTTCTGTGAGCCACCCGGAACACCACCAGGAAAAACACCGGAATAAAAAAGATCGCCAGTACCGTTGCGGAAAAAATGCCGCCGAACACTCCGGTTCCTATGGCGTTTTGACTGCCGGAGCCGGCGCCGCTGCTCAGCACCAAGGGTGTGACGCCCAGCATAAAGGCGAGGGACGTCATGATGATTGGCCGCAGGCGCATGCGCACCGCTTCCATGGTCGCGTCCATGAGGCTCATGCCGCTCTCGTACAGACTCTTGGCAAATTCCACGATCAATATCGCGTTTTTCGCCGACAGCCCTATGGTGGTCAGTAGGCCGACCTGAAAATAAACGTCGTTGGACAAGCCGCGCAATATGGCAAACACCACCGCTCCCAGTACTCCCAGGGGCACCACCAGCATGACGGCTATGGGCACCGACCAACTTTCGTAGAGTGCCGCGAGACAGAGAAATACCACCAGGATCGATAGGGCATAAAGCAGGGGCGCCTGGGCACCGGATTGCCGCTCCTGGAATGACAAGCCGGTCCATTCAAAGCCGAAGCCTGGCGGCAGTTGTCCCGCCAGTTCCTCCATAATGGCCATGGCTTCCCCGGAACTCACGCCCGTCGCCCCCGCGCCTTGGATGTTGACCGAGGGAACGCCGTTGTAGCGCTCCAGCCGCGGTGAGCCGAAAATCCATCGGCCGTCGGAAAATGCGGAAAAGGGCACCATCTCGCCGAGATTGTTGCGCACGTACCAGTCTCCCACATCCTCCGGCATCATGCGGTATTGGGCATCGCCTTGGACGTAAACCCTTTTCACGCGGCCCTGATCGACAAAATCGTTCACGTAGGTGGCGGCCCAGGCGGTGGAAAAAACACTGTTGATCTCGCTGAGCGAAACGCCGAGCGCGGCGGCTTTTTCCTGATCTATATCCAACTTGTACTGCGGCGTATCCTCCTGCCCGTTAGGTCGCACGCCCGTGAGGCGCGGTTCTTTTGCAGCGAGTCCGAGCAATTGATTGCGCGCGCCCATCAGGGCTTCGTGCCCCTGGCCCGCCAGATCCTGCAGCTGAAAATTAAATCCGGTAGCCGTACCCAATTGGGGAATGGAGGGCGGGGCCATGGCGAAGACCATAGCGTCTTTAAATTGCAAAAAATTGCCCATGGCGCGTCCGGCAATTGCCTGCACCCGTTGCTCGGTTTCCGGGCGCTCGTCCCAGTCTTTTAATTTCACGAAGGCCATGCCGTTGTTTTGACCGCGCCCGGCAAAACTAAAACCTATAACGGAAAATACCGACTGCACATTGCTCGTTTCCTGCTGCAGATAATAATCCTCCACCCGGTCCATCACGGCGACAGACCGCTCCTTGGTGGAGCCGACCGGCAGGGTCATCATAGTGAACATGATGCCCTGATCTTCATCGGGCAAAAACGAACCCGGCAAACGCGTAAACAGGAGGCCGAGCACGGCGACGATCGCCACATAAATAGCCATGTAGCGCCAGGCCCGTCCTAACATATGCCGCACCCCGGATTGATACCCTTCGCTCGCGCGGTTGAAGGTGCGGTTAAACCAGCCGAAAAATCCGCGGCGCTGATAATGGTGCTCGTCGGGTACGCGCAGCAAAGTGGCGCAGAGTGCCGGACTGAGCGTGAGGGCCACCACCACCGATAACAGCATGGCGGAGACCACGGTAATCGAAAACTGGCGATAGATGACGCCGGTCGAGCCGCCGAAAAATGCCATGGGTACAAAAACCGCCGACAGAACCAGCGCTATGCCGACGAGCGCGCCGGTGATT
>DJFO01000109.1:0-643 GCA_002432555.1 Marinagarivorans sp. UBA5870 | reverse complement strand
GAGCACCATGCCGAACATGGTCAAAGTGTTGATGCTGAAGTTAAAAGCGGCGAGTACGGCGAAGGTGCCGAGTAGAACCACCGGCACGGCTATGGTGGGAATCAATGTGGCTCGGAAGTTTTGCAGGAAGAGGTACATCACCAGAAATACCAGCACTATGGCTTCGATGAGGGTGTGCACCACACCTTCGATGGAAAGCTTCACAAAAGGGGTGGTGTCATAGGGATAAACCACATCGAGCCCCGCCGGAAAAAACGGCTGCAACTCCGCAATGCGCNNCCGTGTCCAGCGCGTTGGCGCCCGCCGCGAGCGTGACTGCAAGCCCAGTCGCCGGCTGCTTGTTGTATTCGGTTTCGAACTGGTAATTTTCTCCGCCTAATTCCACCCGGGCCACATCGCCCAGGCGTATTTGCGAGCCGTCGCTGTTGACCCGCAAAAGGATGTTGCGAAATTGCTCGGGAGTCTGGAGGCGCGTCTGGACCACAATGCTGGCGTTGATGTCCTGGCCGGGCAGTGCCGGCGTGCCGCCCAGTTCGCCGGCGGCGATCTGAGCATTCTGCGCGCGAATCGCGCCGATTATGTCGCCGGTCGTCAGGGCATAGGCGGCGAGTTTGTCGGCATCCAGCCAGACGCGCATGGCGTA
>DJFO01000235.1 GCA_002432555.1 Marinagarivorans sp. UBA5870 | reverse complement strand
TCACATCGTTCTCGGTGATTCCACCCACGCCGTCGCCGACGATACGAACTTCCACTTCATCGTTGCCCATATCGAGCAGGGACGCCGTAATGGCTTCCAAAGAGCCGCGCACGTCGGTTTTCAACACCACGCTGAGCGTTTTCTTCTCGCCTGTGCCCATACCGGCAAACATGTTTTCGAGTTTGGCCGCCTGATGGCGCTGCACCCGCTCCTGCCGCTCTTTGTCCCCGCGGAACTCGGCGACTTCGCGNNACCAGGAACTCATCGCCCGCGTTAGGGGTGGAATCCAGGCCGAGGATTTCGATCGGGGTTGAGGGGCCGGCGTCTTTCACCTGTTGACCCAACTCATTGGTCATGGCGCGCACGCGCCCAAAACTCTGCCCGGCGAGCAATATATCGCCCGGCTTCAGATGGCCGGCCTGTACCAGCACCGTTGCCACCACACCGCGACCTTTTTCCATGCGCGATTCTATAACCACACCGCGAGCCGGTACGTTGACCGGAGCGGTCAGTTCCAACATCTCGGCCTGCAGGCCCACGGCCTCCAGCAATTGGTCCACACCATCACCGGTCAGCGCCGACACATGGCGGAACTGGGAGTCACCGCCCCACTCCTCGGGGATCACACCCTTGGCGACGAGTTCGTTTTTGACGCGGTCGGGGTCGGCGCTGGGCTTATCGCACTTATTAATCGCTACGACTATGGGCACGCCGGCGGCGCGCGCGTGCTGAATCGCTTCTTCCGTTTGCGGCATCACGCCGTCATCGGCGNNGCGGCGTGGCCGGGAGTATCCAGGAACGTCAGCTCGCCGTGGCTCGTTTTTACGCGGTATGCGCCTATGTGCTGAGTAATGCCACCCGCTTCGCCCGCCGCGACCTTGGCCTTACGGATGTAATCCAACAGCGAGGTTTTGCCGTGGTCGACGTGCCCCATTACCGTAATAACGGGTGCGCGACTTTCTAGATCACCGCCGGCACTCAACACATCCTGTTGCAGTGCCTCTTCCAAGGCATTGGCGCTGACCAGCACCGGCGTATGCCCGAACTCCTCTACCACGAGTTGTGCGGTTTCCTGATCGATCGCCTGGTTGGCGGTGACCATGGTGCCGAGTTTCATCAGCTGTTTGACGACTTCGCCAACCTTCACGCTCATGCGCTGTGCCAGGTCGGCCACTATGATGGTTTCGGGAATTTCGACGTCGTGGATAATTTTTCCTGTTGGCTTCTTGAAGCCATGTTTGTTGGATACTTTGATCGTCGGCCGCGACTGAGGAGTCTGCGGCTGAGTCAGTTTTTTGCGCACCGGAGTCACTGCCGCCAGCACGACTTCATCGTCGCTATCCTCCAGATAGCTCAATACCGCGGCGCCTTTTTTGGGCGCCGGAATTTCCACTTTCTTCACGGCCTTGCCGGCCTTTTTGTTGTGTTTGCGGGACTCTTCGTCCTCTTCGAATTCCGTGGTGCCGTGGACTTTGTCCTTTTTCTTGCTCAGCTTGTGTTTTTCTTCCTCGGCTTTGGCCTCAAGCTCCTCAGCCGATAGGACAGGTGCCGGTGCGTCCGGTTTTTTCACGGCGGGTTGATCTTTTTTCAGCACGGGTTTCGCCGCTTCTTTGCGTGCGAGTTCGCGCTTGCGCTTTTCTTCCAATACCAGCCGGGTTGTTTCGTCAGCTTCCCGCTGCGCTTTGATGCGGGCTTCCATGGCGCGGATACGACGGTCTTCGGCGTCGTCTACGAAAGACGATCGCGTCAGGATTTCCCGCACCGGGGGAGGACTCACTTCGCCACTGCTGGTTTCAATAACGGGCGGCTCTTCAACGGGAGTCTCCACCAGCTCGGCAATGAGGTCGGCGTCTTCGACAGCCAATTCATCGGCCGTGATGGTGTCCTCGGCAGACGCGTATTCAGCGCTCGCCGAATCTACGCCTCCGTCATAGACGTCCTGCTCATAGCGGCTGTCATCCATGCCGAGGTCATCGCTGCCCGCCATTTCGCCGAATTCGGTCAGCGGTGAATCGCTTTCATTATCGCTGAGCTTCACGTAAGTGCGCTTCTTGCGCACTTCCACATTGATGGTCTTGCGACTGCTGCCACTGCCGGTTTTCAGAGTGGTGGTGGTCTTGCGCTTCAACGTGATTTTTTTCGGCGCCGCCACGTTTTCGCCGTGGGACATTTTCAGGAACGCCAACAAAGTTTGTTTTTCGTCATCTGATACTGTGTCGCCCGGTGCTTTGTGGGGCAGGCCGGCCTGTCCCATCTGCGTCAGCAGCCGGTCAACCGAGGCCCCGACAGATTTGGCGAGTTCACTTACGGTTACATCTGCCATTCTAATTCCTCGTCACCTCAAATTAATTGGTCTGCTCGGCGGAGAACCAAGGCTCACGCGCCTTCATGATCAGCGCCGCAGCCTTGCCTTCGTCCATGCCGTCTATGTCGAGCAGATCGTCAACGGACTGCTCGGCCAGATCTTCCATCGTCACCACGCCACGGGCCGCCAGGGTAAAAGCCAACCCGCGGTCCATGCCTTCCATGCCGAGTAAGTCTTCGGCTGGTTCGCTGCTGCTCAATTGTTCTTCGGAAGCCAGGGCCTGGGTCAACAATGCGTCCTTGGCGCGGGTGCGCAGCTC
>DJFO01000122.1:4084-5357 GCA_002432555.1 Marinagarivorans sp. UBA5870 | reverse complement strand
CTTGGTATTCTTCATCCACATAATCGAGATAGGCCGGATTGCCCGTCAACCTACCAACTGCAGCCCACACGGGGGGTGCCATAAATAAAGCATCACACCAACACCAACGCCGCTGACAGGTGGCCTCGGCCTGATGCGTTGGATCCGGTTGATATTCCAGATTGTTGGTCGGTCGATTCGCCAGAATATCGTCAAATACTTGTTGCGCCGGTCTTATCAATGCCGGGTTGTCAGTGCGCGCGGCAACCACCGCGTAGGCAAAGCCGATGACTTGGTCGTCCGCATGCCAGCCTCTCTCACCAAGCTTCCATTGGTTCGCTTTGCCTTTTGCAACCAGCGCTTGCTGATAACGTGGATTTCCGGTTTGCTCAACCCAACGACNNGAGTCCGACAAAAAATGCACCCTGAACCCAGCCTCTGGGATCTCTCGTGTGGTCGTGGAAGGTGCGCACGTAGTCAAACGATTCCATATGGGCCAGCTGCCAATCCGCCGCGCGGTTGGCAACATCGGCGATAGCCGACGGATTTGGCAAGGTGGATCGAGGTCCGGCGCAACTCATTAATACGAAAAAGGCGACCAGCAGAGAACAAAAAAATCGGTGCCTATTCGAGNNTTCATATGCCCGTCCTCGACGACCGATTCTATATGGGCGGTTGCGAAGCTCAACCACCCGGCAGAAGCGGCCCTAGCGTGGAGACTCCTGGGCCGGTTTGCCGGTCTGGCGCAGTTGTTTCCGCTGATCCGCCAGCTCTTTTTGAATTTGGTTTTCGATGTCCGCCAGCTGCTTAGAAATGTCCTGCATTTTATAATGAGTGCGCAAGTCGATCTCGAGTTTTTTATCCATGCTGCGAACTATGGGATAAAGACTGTTTTCGATGGACTCTGTCAGCGCCTGCAGTAACTTGTCCAGGCCCGGCACGGGTTGATTGATAACCTCCACCTGCGGGCGGTTGGCGGCAATGGTNNGATTGGACCTGCGCCACCAGGTCAAAGAGCAACTTCTGCTGCATCGCCTGGTCACCCTTTTCCGCAACCTGGGCCCGAGGCGCCAGCTGTTTCACGCCGCTGACAAGATCGGCGAGCTGCAGGACAATTCGGCTGCCCGCATCCGCGTCGTCCCCGCCCAAGGACTTATTGCGCAGAAAATCCTGCTTGATTTGCTGCCACCGCAAGGTCTGCTCGGCGGTCAAGAGACCGCGGATTTCCGCCAGCTTGAGTAAATTCTCTTCCGCGCCCGAGGTCAGGAGTTGCGCCTCGCCCAGGTAGTGGTCG
>DJFO01000122.1:275-4023 GCA_002432555.1 Marinagarivorans sp. UBA5870 | reverse complement strand
GAATATAGTGGCGATTCACCCGCATCACGGTATCGCGCACCACGAATAGCCCGCGCAATACCGCGTTTATCTCATTGATTTCCGCCCCGCTGTAGGCATGCGAAAGATCGGTCGAGGCCAGATCGGCTCCTTGCGCCATCTTTATGAGTTTGTATACATCCTGCAGATCGCGAGTGGCCAGAGGCGCGAGGACCGCGTTGGACGTCAGACAGTTTTCAATATAACTGAGCGCAAACGGTTCTTCCATGCCGCCGAGCATGTCGCCGAGGTTATAAATGTCCGCTCGGTTCGCGAGCATATCGGGAATTTTGAACAGCTCGCCGGATTCCGTGTAGGGATTTCCCGCCATGACCACGCAAAACTTGCGGCCGCGCAAATCGTAGGTCCTACTTTCCCCCAGCCACACCCCTTCGATACGGCGGGTGCCGTCACAGAGGGAAATAAATTTCTGCAGGAATTCGGGATGAGTATGCTGAATATCGTCGAGATACAGCATGACGTTGTTGCCCATCGCCAACGCCAAGTTCAGTTTATGCAACTCTTGCCGGGCGGTCGCGTTAGGAGCCTGCTCCGGGTCCAGGGACAAAACATCGTGTCCCAAAGACGGGCAGTTGATGCGCATGAAGATCAACCCCAGGCGATGGGCGACGTATTCCATCAGGGTGGTTTTGCCGTAACCGGGCGGTGAGATCAGCATGAGGAGCCCCATCAAATCGGAGCGTTTATTCTCGCCGACAGTGCCGATTTGTTTGGCGAGATTATCGCCAATGATCGGCAGATAAGCTTCGTTGATCAGGCGGTTACGCACAAAAGACGTCAGCGGACGGGGTTTGAAATCCTGCAAGCGCAACTGGGCGCGCTGCCGCTCGAGATAATTCTGGCGAACCTGCAAAAAGCGGCGATAGGCTGGGACGAACTCCTGGCGGTGACGGTCGACTTTGTCTAAAAACGCATCAAGCGATAAATGCAGGCTGCGTTCACGGATCAGCGGGTGCTCGCCGAGCAGGCCCGTTATTTGGAACTCCAGGTCGGTTTGGGTGAAACGGCGGTCCAACCGCTGGTCGCTGTTCAAAAGCGCAACCGCTTCCGGGATGTAGGCCCGCAACCGCTCAAGCCCGCGATTTTCCACCAGCGCGTTCAGCCAGGTGCTCGACAACTCCCAGCGCGCCGCCGGCCAGCCAGCCAGTTTTTCCAAGGAAGCTTGATAGCGGCGCCAGGCGGCATCATCGAGAGACCGGCGCAGCTCGTCAACCAGCGCCTGGGCGTAGCGACTGACAATGAATTCAAGCCGCTCGCGTGCGAGCTCATCGACCAGATAGGCCGCCGCCTGGGCCAGACTTACCGCGTCGACCGGCAACGGATGAATCTTCACGAAAGCCGCCATGGCCGTCTCAATTTCCCGGGCGAGCAGATCGCTGCCCCGCCGGTCGGCAAAAACCCGCTGCATATGGGCGGCGGACTGGGCGCGCTCGACCCAGGTCTGCCAGTGCACCGAATCGCCAAGCCGGTCCGCCGAAGCCGCCATATTGAGCCAAAATTTTTGCGCAAAGCCGCGACTCAAGGGACCAAAGCGCAGCAGATCCGCCTGCGCCAGCGCCGGCAGCAGGGTTTGTAAAATCAGGGCGGCATCGTGATCGTGGATGCCTTTTTCGTACCCCTCTTTATAACGCGGAGCGGCAAACTGGCGCACCAGCTGGTGCAGCACCGCGGGATCCAATAGCGCCGTCTGCAACCGCTCGGCGCTCAGCCCGTCGCGATGCTGTTCGGCCGCTTGTAAAATACTCGCGGCTAAAAACTCCCCCCGATAAATCTGCGCACTTTCCGATTCGAGGTTGACGCCCCAAAACGGCCGCAGCTCAGTGAGGGCTTTATCGTCGACCTCTTGATAATATTCAGTGCCGATCAAATGCAGATACAGCCGATCTTCCCGCGGAATCAAAGTGAGATCCGGCTCCTGGGTATTGACGGTAAATCGATGGCGCGGACCGAGCTTGATAACATTTCCGCCCGCCTCGAACAAATCGCTCTTGTCGCGCAAGGCGCGCAGGCCCTGATCCTTGATACTCTTGAAGCGCGCCTCGAGGTCGTCAGCCTTAACCGCGTTGCCCAGCTCACGCAGTTGCGTCGCTAGTTCGCGGACCTTGAGCACCATCGCATCGGCGGCGAAAAAGGTGTTGAGTTGCTGAGCATCGGCAAATTTTTGGGAGCGACGCTCAATATTGGCGAGGACTCGCGCCGCGGCGTCCGCCAGGGCCTGGGCTTTGCGCTGGCGCTCGTCGAGCAGCTGCTGCTTGTGGGCTTCGAAGGCTTCATGGATTTCTTCACGTTTGGCGATTATATCGGCGAGAAAATTTTCCCGGTCGGCAAACTGGCCCTCCAATTCTTCTAACTGAACCAGCAGGCGTGCCATCTGCTCATCGCATGCCTCCGGACTTGCGGCGAGTCCAAGGGCATTAGTGACACCCTGGGACAGCAATTTAAACTGCGCTCCGAACTGGGCAGCAGCCTCCACCGAACCCAAATTTTTCTGTTTGTGCCCAGCCTGGGCTCGGCATTGATTGAGCTGCGCGTAAACCGCCGCTATACCGTCGACGATCTTGGTATGCAGGGTGGCGTCACCGACCTTCAAGGTCGCAAGCAATTCCGTCAGCAGATCGAGTCCGGCGGCCATGGTTTCAATGGCACGCAGCAGGGGCGCGAGTTCGGCGACGGAGGTCACTTTCTCCAAGTCACGCCTGAAATTTTCGATATTTGCCGCATAGGGCAGCAGCGCCTGCTCATCGGCCAGGAACGCCACCGTTTTTTCACTGACCGATGTTTGCTGTAACAGCAACTGCTGCTCCAGCTGATCCACGCGCTCAGGATTCGTGTAGCGATACTCGCGAACGGCCGCGAGTGCACCTCGCTGGCGACGAATTAAATCCAGCGCGCGCACGTGCTCTTCCACGGTTTCCCAATTGGCGGTGCGCAGACCGGCGAGCAATTGATTTTGCTCCTGCGCCAACTGCGCCAGCGCCTGCGCGGATTGACGCCGAATGGTTTCGACTTTTTCAAATTCGTCTACGGCCAATTCCGCTGTCTGGGCAATTTCAAGCAGCACGGGTTTGACGGCGGCCGTCGGGCCTTCGCCGATCCAGTGGTGGTCGTCAAAGATTTTGACAGCCGTTTTGCGCAGTTCCTCGTACAGACGCAGAGTCACGGATTGATTGTCGATGATGCGCACGATCGCAAACAGGTCGGCAATACCCCGCACCAGTTCCGCGTTGCCGATGCGCCCGAAAAAGGTTTGTTTGGGCGGCTCTCGACTGGCGTGCTCCGCGGAGAAAAAGGGCGTGCGCCACACCTGCATCGGGTGCACGCGGGTCGGCTCGTCGCTCGACGCGCGGAACACGACCAGCGTGCCGTCGTCGAANNGGTGCACCCGGGTCGCCTCGGGGACCGCGGCAAAAATAACCAGGGTGCCGTCTTCCGCCAAGGCGTAACCGTCGCCATAGATCGGGTTCTGCAAGGTTTTGCTGATCATGTTGTAAGCGAACAGCCCGACGACTCCCTGAGCCGGATTATAAAAAACGTAAAGCACATCCTCGCCGTTAGGGGACCGGATCATGCGGCTGAACAACATGTCTCGGCTGCCGTCGGCAAAGGTTTTGTGCTGCCCGGTCTGCAGATAATAACCACCGGGGAAAACGATGCCGTGGTCCTCTGGCAATTGCACGCAGGAGGCGCCTATGGCGTCGATGCGCTGGAC
>DJFO01000122.1:0-231 GCA_002432555.1 Marinagarivorans sp. UBA5870 | reverse complement strand
AAATTCGGCGTCGTCGATGGATTGCGTTTGGTCCTCCACGGGATCGCGATACACGCCGAGGCCGGTAGTGGTATTGTTTTCGATCTTGATGGTGAGATCGCCACCGACCGTTTCCACAAAAATCTGATTGAGAATGTTGACGTGCGGGTGCTTGCCGTTGACCACCTGATCGCGAGTCGTTTTGTGCCAGACGAAGTCGAAGGCCGGTGGCAGCTGAATATCGCGCTCGCC
>DJFO01000221.1 GCA_002432555.1 Marinagarivorans sp. UBA5870 | reverse complement strand
CTCTCAGCCTTCTGCTGAATAACCAGCTCCGTTTGATTGAATTTTACATCCTCGAAACGCACATTCTCATGCAAACCCCACAGCAACACCGTTGCGCCGCCAGCCGGGTCCGTATTACGGAACTCAATTCCTTTGATAAGCATATTCGAGAAAATGTACCTGTCCCCACCAATGCTCGTTAGCAACGGTGCAACGCTGCTGTCATTATCCAACCTGGGACGCGCACCCTCACCGTAATACGCCACAACAGCTCGATCGAAATCCGAGCGGCCACTTTTGATTCCGTTCAGGCTTTGATTCACCCATACATCGCCAGTCTTCAAATACAAATGGTCCGGATACCCAGCCCGCATTTTTGGAACACCCGCTGCCAGCGTTTTGCACGCCGCTGCCTCACTCAAGCAATCGCTGCTATCGCTGCCAGCAGAGGAGCTAACATAAATCAACCGGCTATCCGAACTCGGCACAATTGTCGTAAACCCACCATCCGCGACTGTCAACGCGGACAGCACCATCAACAACAATCCAACCCACAGATTCACGCGCTTTATGCCCAACATAAAATCACTTCCCCTTGTTTTTTGCGGCACCGAAATTAGCACCCAGAAAATCCACCACTTTTAACAACTTACCCACAATGCGGTCATCGCGCTTTGTTGGCGTCGCTGCTGCAATTAAACTGAAGGTCCCGATCACACTGGTTACAATCTGCAGCCACATCAAAAACTTTTCCGCATTTTCATTTTCCAGATCGGGCACAACACCTTGTGCAGCCGCAATCGCGCTCATCAACACCAACACCACCAGCAGCAAAACATTTCTCACAAAAGCAAAACTCACAACACACCTCCATAGCGGTCAAACCGCTCAATTTCGCGCTTCGCAGCACCCAAATCACTTCGCAAACGGCTCAAGCGGGAGTGGTCCACATCCCGCGCCTCACCCGCCGCCACTATGCGCTCCAGTGCGTAAATCTGATCCTCCAAACTGTAAATGCGCTGCTCCAGCTGGCCACGCTCCACCACATTGCGGATCTCCACCACCTGACCTCGCAGATCGTTCATCTCTTGCTGAGTTGCGAACGTCTGCAGAGAAAACGTCGCCCAACTGAAAAACGCCAACACCAACGCAACGGAAAACAGCGGGTGCTTATGCGCAGCGCTTACAACGCGCTCAATAAAACCAATCATCAGGGCAACAACCTCTTAACGTTCGCGACGTACTGCTCAACCGTGCCCGCGCCCTGGACTGTGTTGTAATGGGTTTTCCAATACTGCGCCCTGCCTTCCAGCGTCAGCGGGAATTCATCCGGGATCAGCTTGTAATGAATGCGCGCAAATGCAGCCGCCACTAGCGGCGCATAGGCCAAATGCTCGTAGGGGAATTCGCGAATATCAAAACCGAAAGCATCTTTGAGCTTCACGCGGTCCGCCTCTCGGCAACGCTGCCGAGCGTTTTCCCATGCAATATGGTCGATCTGATACAAACTCACTCCATGCGAAAACTGCGACCGGTCTGACGCGCTCGCTAAATGCGTCTCTTGCGCGCAGGTTTCCAACAGCATCCGAACCGCATTGCCATTTTTGCCGTACCCCAGCACCAAACACACCGCCTGCGCGTCGTTCCAAATATGCTCGCGCTTGGCAACACCGTAAAACATCAAACCTCCAGGCAAAAAAAAGGCGCCGGAGGAAATCACGGCGCCGAGGCTTCGGACTTGGGGACACAGGAGTAACAGGCATAAAAAAACCCGCACTGGGCGGGTTCTTTAAGTGGCAACTTTTACCACCTAGCAAAAAGCTTAATAAATTGGGCCAAACCTTGTCAACACTTGTTAAGTTGCCGTTTATCGGATGTTAAGCATTTGCCGCACGACTCGGCCGCAGCATCACAGGATCATCCTCTCGCTCACTCATAAACCTGGCAATTTCCGCAACCACAATCCGGTCGCGCTCGCTGGATTCCCGCTTGCTTAAAATTTCCTGCACGGACTGCTCAACAAACTCAAGCGCTGCCCAAACCTCACCCATCATGCCATCCACCATGCTCACCCAATACGGCTGACAATCCCGCCTGAATGTCGTTTTAGGCAACTCCACCATGTCTGCCAATTGCTGCAGGCTGAAAGCGCGCTTCATCCCGTACAACCGCATTCGCGCCTCATAGGGCACCATCAAGCTCAACACGCGAACATTGCCCAGCATATTCGCATCTGCGGAATGCAAATCGGTTGATCGCCACGCCCAGTTATGCAACAGGTTGTAATTCTGATTTTGGCTCACATCGGAATCCCCCTCCCGCGCATAACAAAATCGCACCAACGCCCGCTGCACATCCGGCAATTTGCGATCAACAATCGTCACCACTCTGCTCGCCTCTTGCAACACCACCGCACGCTCTTCCGATACGCGTTTTTGGTTACCGCTGCCGGCGGTCGCATAATTAATCCCCTGCGCACTCTCCCGGCAAACGCGAAACGCCCACCCCAAAACCGCCTTGGTTGTGGAAAATTCAAAATCCGATAGCTCTCTCATGGCACACCTGTTTTATCGCTGTTTAATTTCGGCCCGTGATGGCTCGGGCGCCCGGTCTGCTTCCCACAATGCCGGCACATCGCCGATCTGCAGGTATATATCCAACTCACTCTCACAAACACCCAGACGCGTGATCAAACTGCGATACAACGGACTCATCCGCCCGACACTGCGCACCTGCTCGACCAACTTGCGGAACTGGTTGTGAGTCATGAGGATTAATCAAAAATTTTCAGTAGCTCGCCGCATTTTTCCATGCCCAGCTGGCGGCGCTTTTCCCGTGCGGTTTTATCCTCCAGCGCCAGGCGCTCAAACACGCGATGCTCCGGCGCGGGCGCAGGCGGTTGGCACAAACCCAAAAACTCCGCATAGGTCGGCGGCCACGCGGTTTTATCTTCCGCAACACACTGAGCCACGCGGCGCTCCAGCGCTTGCAAACCCCACTTCCAGTGCTCCGGTGCTAGCGGCGCGGTTTTCTCGCACCACAGCAAAAAATTATTCGAGTAACGCTCGCCGGTTTTAACGTCGCCCTGCTGCGCCACCCATCGCGGGCCGAAAATCTGCGTCATCCGCGTCCACAACGCCGCCACAATGCGCACTTGCTTCGGCGTCGGCACAAACTTCGCGGGCTTGTCGCTCGATGCGTTCGATGAGGCTTTCACGGGGTACAGGATTTGTCCGACTGAAATCATGGGGTACGCTCCAAGGGTTATCGACATGCCCACCAGGGCCAAAAAACGTTTGCGCCTGCATCACGTACTGGCTTCCCCAGCGCCCGGTCGCTCGCACAAACTTCGCGTAACGATCCACCGCCGCCAGAAAATCATCCGGCGTCTTGCCCTCGCCCACCCTCGCATTAGCCGCCTGCAGCGCCCGGCGCTTGTCGCTGGCTCCAGATCGAGGCGGAAATTGCGACCAGAGAGTTTCGAACCACTGCGGATAACCGGCCTTGGCGGATTTTTTGTCAGCGGGTTTTTCAGGGGGCAGTTCGGCTTGGCCGGTACCGGCGAACAAATCCGGGTTATCCACATCGCCGCCCTGCGCATCGCGCAGAGAATCTTGGGAAGTACTCTGGGTGTTATGTTTAATAATTGGATTATTAATATATAAACTAGAGTTGCTCGGATTTTTTTCCGGGTGAATCTCGGATTTTTTTCCGGGTGAACTCGGATTTTTTTCCGGGTGTTGCATTTTATCCGGGTGATTTTGTTCGTGGTTATCCACAGGCTGTGAAGAGGGAACTATCTGTGCGTGATTCCACATAGCGGCCTTTTCCGTCAGGCGGATCGCAGTACGGTTTCCGGTTCGCACCACATTTAACAGCCCGCAATCCACCAACTGCTTCATCAGACGGTAAACCGTGTCGAGCTTGTCAGTGAGAATCGGCAAATCGCGGATCACCTTGTCTCGATCCAATCGGTAATAACGCTGCCCCTCCACAAGCACCTGCTCCGCCCAACTGGGCACCGAGTACAAATAAGCAAACAGCAGCGCCTGCTGAGAATTCAACCCCCACTCAACCGACCTCGCCTGATTGATAAAAATGGAAAATTGCACCTACCGATCTCGCTTATCGTTATTCTCAAACCGTAAAAACAAAAAACCCTGGACAGTTACAAAACCAGGGTTCCATTCAAAGTCATAACCCACAAAACCGCGATTCTTCAGCATGCGCAAAAACACCGAATATTCCTGCACGCTCAATTCCGCCGTCGCAGCAATCACCTCGGCACCGGCATAAATTCGCCCTCGCGGGTCCGCAAGCGCAGCCAGCACCAACAGCAACTGCTGCGCCCTGCGGCTGCGCATCCTGCAGCGGAACGCCCAGAGCACGCGCTCAGCAAGCAGACTCGAAGAATGCCGGGCGCAGAGCACACCGAGGGCGCGCGCACTCATGCGTCCGCCACCAGCACTTGACGATGGCCAGAGGCATTCGCCGGGCTAATCACCCCTTTCTGCTCCATCGCTTCCACCAAGTGCGCTGCGCGGTTGTAGCCGATCCTCAAATCCCGCTGCACAAACGCAATCGAGCACTTACCGATCTCCACCACCCGCTTTACCGCATCCGCCAGCAACGGATCATCACCATCCGCAACCTCACCCTCCGGCAGCGGCAACGTCGGCTGATCCGGATCCGCTTTTATGTCATCAGCACCACCGGTAAATTGCTCCGCATTCAGCAGCACAATCAAAATCTCCTGCCCGGCGGAATCAATAAATTCGTGCCGGTCGGGATGATGGCGGGACAGCAGCACCGTCGCTTTTAAATCATCTTTGATTGTCACCGCTGCGAGCTTGGCGCGTATCAAAGGGCGAGCCTCGGCGGCGATCATCATCACCGCCTGCTCGATGTTGTGCATTACCCGGTTTGTAATGCGGTAAATCACTTCCTGCTGCTGCGCCTCACTCATTTTTTGCCACACCGTGGGCGCAGCTTTTAATTCATCAAGCGTTGCAGCAATCAGGTCACCGGCCATGGCGGCCTTTGTGATTTCCACCAGCTCGGCACCGGCTTCGACAGGCTCAGCCTCCGGCGGATTTTCGGTTTGTTCTGGCCGTGGGCGGCCGCGCATTTTGGCTGTCATGTGATCCCCATTAACGTTCGAAACCTGCTAAAGCAGGTGTAAAGCATTCGTTGACACCTGCGTGACCATGCTGGAACGACGCGGGGCACGCAGCTAAACTCAAGCGGCATCTAAGGGTTCTTGGGCTTCCACGGGATGCAACTCACCGACGAAGCTGGATTGCTTCATGGCCTCCAGTTTTCGCTCAGCCTGTTCACGCGTCTCCGCAACGATAACGTGTGAATACATCGAACCCTCAAAGGGGTACTCAAACGCAAAATTACGATCGATAAGATCTTTCATGGCAACGTCACCGCCAGCTTCTCCCGAAGCGCATAACCCATCAGCGGCCATATTTTTTCGACAGCGTTTTTGCGCGCGATTTTGCGGCCAATCTCCACGTCGAAATTTTCAGGACTTGCACACGCACTTTCACCGGTGACCGTAAAACCGTTGCGCAATACAAGAACGCAAAAAGTAAGCTGTCGCAGCGGATGCACAGCCGGCACCGGCGCATGAAAGTCATCGTGCGGAATGCCGTCAGCAGCAATTGCGTACCNNGTACCACTCACTCTCAATGTTCGCCTCAACCTCCTCCGGCGTGACGCGCGGCGCGGTTAAGCCTTTGGCTTGAATCTCTTTTTCTATCTCTTCACATGTCGACATACTGTTATCCCGTTAATAGAGCGTTGTTGTTTACCCGCACACGCAGGAGGGCGTTTCGGATGGGGCACCCCGGCCCAATAGGTCTCCATACAGGCTAAACTCGCCGTGCAGCACCAACCGGCGCTGCTCCATCAAAAAAAGGAGGATTCATGGCACCACCCGCAATCAAACTCATTACCAAAAAT
>DJFO01000072.1 GCA_002432555.1 Marinagarivorans sp. UBA5870 | reverse complement strand
TTGATGGACGTGCAAATGCCGGTGATGGATGGCCTGACAGCGACGCGGCTGCTGCGTGGAGAATTGGGCCTCAGTTTGCCGGTGATCGCCATGACCGCGGGAGTCACTCCGGCGGAACACGAACAGTGCACCGCCGCGGGCATGGACGCGCTCATTCCCAAGCCGATCGACCAGGCGGTGATGATCGAGACGCTCGAGCGGTGTTTGCAGGTCGCGCCTCAGCTTAAGGTCCCAGAGGGGTAGCTAACGCGGCCCGGCTTGCGCAACCTTGCCGATCTTTCCACAATAGCCCCCACCACGCCGCGCCATCGAGGTGCCTATGCCAGTGATCGCCTGTACTCAACATCTGCGGGAAGTCGGCCCCGGACAGCCCCGATATTTTCCGGGCGCCACGGTGCGCCAAGCCCTGCAGGCGATGGCGGAGGCTTATCCGCGCCTGCCGAGCTATATCCTGAATGACCAGGGCGAAGTGCGCCAACACGTGGCGATTTTTCTTCGCGGTGAGTTGCAAAATCGCCGGCAGGTGCTCGATCAGCCCGTCGGTGATCAGGAGGAAATCTTTATCATGCAGGCGCTATCCGGAGGTTAACGAGGCCCTTGCGGCCAGGAGGATCCATCATGAGTGACCGATTTTTATTGGCGACCCGCAAAGGTCTACTCGACTGGCAACTCACCGCTGGCAGATGGCAACTGCGGCGGCACAGTTTTCCCGGCCACCCGGTGAGCGCGGTGCTGCGCACCGGTGCTGACGGCTGGCTTTATGCGGCGCTCAACCTCGGCCATTTCGGAGCGAAGTTGCACCGGTCGCAAGACGACGGCGCCACCTGGGAGGAAATTCCCTGCCCCACCTACGCCCAGCTGGACGATGAAAAACCCAATCTGCAATTGATTTGGATTCTCGAGGTCGATGCGCGGGGTTATCTCTGGGCAGGCACCATCCCCGGCGGGCTGTTTCACAGCCGCGACCGCGGCGATTCGTGGCAGTTGTGCGAAGACCTGTGGCGCAATCCTATGCGCAAGTTATGGTTCGGTGGTGGTTACGACGCACCGGGCATTCACTCCATTTGCATCGATCCGCTGCGGGACGGTTATATGGCGCTTGGCATCAGTTGCGGCGGCGTCTGGTTGAGCGAAGACGGCGGCGTGACCTGGCGCGTTTCCACTCAGGGCATGCTCGCCGATTATATGCCGCCGGAGCAGGCGGATGACCCCGCGACCCAGGATCCACACCGCCTGGTCCAATGTCGCTCGGCGCCGGACCATTTTTGGGTGCAACACCACAACGGCATTTTTTATTCGAGCGACCGCTGCGCCACGTGGCGACGTGTCGAGGCCGCACCCGCCTCCTTTGGTTTTGCGGTGGCCGTACACCCGCAGGATCCACAGACGGCCTGGTTTGTCCCCGGTATCAAGGACGAAAAACGCTACCCGGTCGACGCGCGGCTGGTGGTGACTCGCACCCGTGACGAAGGCGGCAGTTTCACCACCTTGTCCCGCGGCCTGCCCCAGGTGGAAAGTTTTGACCTGGTCTATCGCCACGGCCTCGACATATCCGCCGACGGCCAGCGCCTCGCCATGGCGTCGACCACGGGCAATCTTTGGTTGAGTGACGACGGCGGAGACTCCTGGGCATGTCTGTCCAATTATTTGCCGCCGGTTTACGCTCTGAGGTTCGTCTAGTTTTCCACTTCCGCTATTTTTTTCGCAGCTCGCGGCGTTTACCTACGCCGCTCTATTGGCCTTAAGCGATCGCCATTGTGATTGTCCCCGCTGCGACGACACCGTCGGTTCTTTACTGGGCGATTTTAAGACCGCGATAGATAAAAGAGGCGATAAGCGAAAAACAGCTGCAACTTATTTTTGCCGGCCGCCGTATGTATCTGCGATACGCGACGGGGTCAAAGTTAAGTCTGGGACTGTCCCGGTCGGTCGTGCCACGATTGGCCGGCCCCTATTGCCGTCATAAACTTGTCTATTGCACGCTTGTTCCGACAGGCACTGGCACAGGTGTCGGTCAGTTTTCTTCCGCGTGCCGGTGTCTGTGACCCAGCAGGACAAGCCGCGGATTCATCAACGGAGGAGGTCGACTCGTCGCGGCAGCGGCGCGGCGGCCCCATGGGAGGAGAGGGAAATCTTAAATGCCGGGACGCCCTTTGTTCAGCCAGGCACAGGAAAGGCCCTCCAGCCCTGATGAATGTCGGCGGCGGGTGACGGAGCGGGAGGCTCCGGCTGACATTGCTTTTGCGGTCATTTCGCACCCAATTGCTGCCGGGCGGCTCGCCCGGTAAAACTCAACCGTCGCGCGATTCGATTTCGCGCACAATCAACTCCGCCTTGTCCCTGACGAGGTTCGCCGATCTCCCGCATTCCAGCAGCGTTTTCAAATCGCACAACACCAAGCTAAATCCCTCGGTTGCGCCAATGGCGTCCTCGGCGGTCGCAAACCCTTCGGCCTTTACCGAAAGGTGCGTCCCGCTGGGGCCATAAGGTTGTAAATTGAATTCGACGCGCACGCCGTCAGACCAGTCGAAGCCGATGCGCGCGTTGGGCTCGAGGGCTGTGACCCGCAGGGTTTCACTCGCCCCGGGCACCAGAAAATGCCAGGTTACGGTGGCGCCCGCCGCCAGTGGTGCGCTGGCGTCGCGCAACCAGAACTCGCGCAGTCGATCGGGGGTTATTAACGCGTGAAAAACTTCCGCTGGTGGGCGGCGGATAATCGTGGCGGATTGGGCTGCGAGGTCGGTCATAGCGGCTCTCCTTTGGCTGGATAATGGAATTGGACAAGGCGTGGAGGAAAATATCCGAGCGAAAAAAAGGGGTTGATGGCGGACCCAAGGGGAATTTGGTGGCGGCAGTCCGCTAGTGCGCGCAGGCTCCTCTTTTCCCTGAGCCTCGGTAGGGTGACTATCCCGCTGCACGTTTACTTCATGTGGCGGCAACGCCGTCCACTTTAATTCCAGCCCGTCTGTCCATTCTAGCCGATACAAATCTGAGAGGAGACTCCCATGTCGGTGCGCTCAATTCTGTGCGGTATTTTTACCGCGACGATTTTCTTTTCCCAGGCGACCGCCGCGTTTCAACTGCACGAGGCCACCATCGACGACCTGCACAAGGGCATCCGCTCCGGCGAGGTTACCTGCAAACAAATTGTCGAAGGTTACCTGGCCCGCGCCCGCGTCTATAACGGGATTTGCACCCGGCTGGTGACCGCCGACGGAGGCAAAATCCCGGCGGCCGTGGGCACAGTGCGCGCCGGCGCACCGCTGAAATTTCCCACCGATACCGTGGCTATAAGTAAGGTCGTGCCGGATTTCAAAAAATATAAAGGGCTCACGCCGGATTTCGGCCGCATGGAAAATACCATGTCCGATCCCTCCGTGATGCAGCAGTACGGCATGGTGGTCGGCACTCCCAATGCGCAACAGGTCAATGCGCTCGGCGTGCTCAATTTGCGCGGTGAGCGCTCTGTGTCCTGTAAAGCGGAATGCGATACGGCCACCGGCGCGCTGCCGGCCAGCTGTCCAAAAGCGTGCGAGACTTTCCGCAAACTTCCCGACGCCCTGGAATACGCTGCGGAACTCGACCAAAAATACGGTAAAAATCCGGATACGAAAAACCTGCCGCTCTACTGCGTGCCCATGTCCTTCAAGGCGGTCTTCGACGCGAAGGATCTGCGCTCCACCGGCGGTGGCGATGTCAACTACGCGATGGACGCCGCGCCGCAAGACTCCACCCTGGTTGCGCGCATGCGCGCCGCGGGCGCGATCATTTATGCCAAGGCCAATAATTCCGAATACAACGGTGGCGCCGGCGATCCAACAGGGGATGCCAAATTGGAAAATCCGCTATTCGGCCGCGGCGGCTCGCGCGAGACCTGGGGCGGCGCCATCTGCAATCCCTACGATACCGAAAAAGAAACCGGCGGCTCCAGTGGCGGCTCCGGCTTTTCGGTCGCGGCCAACCTGGTAATGTGTTCCATCTGCGAAACCACCGGTGGTTCCTGCCGCAACCCGGCCAATTTCAACGGCGTGGTCAATCTTGTGCCCACCAAAGGCACTATTTCGTTCGGCGGTGGCATTGGCGCGAATCCCTATCAGGATCGCCCTGGCATCAACTGCCGGACAATGAAGGACGCCGTGACCGTCTTTGAGGCCTTTCGCGATAAAACCACGGGAAAATATTTTGATCCGCGCGATCCCTACACCGCCTGGACGCGCATCACCACCGATACGACATCCTACCTGGATGCGCTGGCAGCCGAAGGCAGCGCCAAACCGCTCGCCGGCCTGCGCATTGGTGTCGTGCGCGAATTCATGGTGAAACACACACCGGCACTCGCGCCCGTCAGCGACGGCATTAACAAGGAATTAAAGGTCCTGCAGGATTTGGGCGCGGAATTGGTGGAAACCTCGGCTCCCAAATACCCCGACGATCCGGCCATTGCGAATATGGCCTTCGGTTTTCAGGAGGCGCTCGCGGAAATTATCCCCTTTCACATGCCGGAAGTTCTCCACTGGCAAAAAGAGGGCAAACCGGAATTTGCCGTAGAAGGGTGGGATGTGACCAGTCGCGATTACCTGGTGGCGACATCGGTGCATAAGGCTCCGTGGCCGGCCAATCTCGATATTCAGCGGATGGTCGGCAACCCGCCGAACGATCCCGCCGCGGTTACCGGTTATGGTTTTGCATATGACTTCGCCCGTTATTTGGCCCTGCGCGGGGACAGCCGGGTCTACGACTGGAAAACCCTCAATCAAAACGCCAAATATTTTAGCAACGTGCGCAAAACCGCCATGAAAAACTGGGAGAACAAGGCCATGGACATTCGCAGCGATGCCACCACCTACACTATGAAACGTCGGGAAGTCCTGCGTTTGGCGACCCTGAAGGTGATGGAACAAAACAATTTGGACGCGCTGGTCAGCCCTTCCGATCTCGGCATGGCGGTCAAAATCAGCGGCGCCGACGATCCCGAGCGCCCCGGCTTCGGCTACGGCGCAACCATGGGTATTGCCGAGGTCTATGTCCCCGCCGGTTTTGTCACTACCAGCTACCCGGCAACGTTCAAGCTGAAGGCGGACGGCACCGGTTACGACACCGTGGCCGGCGCCAAAGCGGTTAAACTCGGCAATCCCATGCCCTATAACATCGGCTTCTGGGGTGGCCCGGGCGACGAGGCCGTGCTAATAAAAATCGGCTCCGCCTACGAGGCCGCCACCCATCACCGCAAGCCGCCGAAGGATTTCGGGCCGGTAAAAGGCGAGCCCGGGGTCTAGATCCTGACTCGCTGGACTCCTAAGCGGAATAACGACCACCTTAAAAGCCGCCAACTGGCGGCTTTTTGTATTCCCCCAACGGCTTTAAGAGCCGATTACATTTCGCCGAAATGCGCATAATGCTGACGTAAATCCACCAATAGAAAAACAGGGTTGACGCTTGGCGAAAAAAAGAATAATTTCTCAGGCCAAGCGCAACATTCCCACCGCTGAGCACGTTCAATATCTCGACACGCTTTCTATTGCCTTTATCCAACAGGAGTGTGGGTATGGGATATTTTTACCAAATAAAAGTGTTTGTATGGGTGATTTTACTGGTCATGGCCCGTCCCGCCCATGGACAATCCATTTGTGACCAGTCGGAGCGACAGCGGGAAATCCTGGCGGGTGTGACGGCGGGGTCGGATATTTTCGCCTGGCTCGCGCCTCTGCGGGAGCAAGTCGCCTTGTCCGCCGAATTTTTAGTGGCGACGGGCGAAGTAAACGAAAATCAAATCCTCAGCCTGCTGTGCGATCCCCTAGGTGTCGGCATCGAGACGACGTTCGCCCTCTCCCAGGCGGATTTTCTCCAGCAAAAACGTGCCTTTACCGGAACACTTTATGCGGCGGTTTTCCAGTGTTCGATTCCCCTGCGACGGGCATTGGCCAAAGAGGGAGAGACCTGCCCGGCAAGCGGCCACTTGCGCGCGTTGGACCTGGAGCGTCTCGATCAATTTATCGCAACCCTCCCTCAGGGTATGGAGCTAGCGAAAAACGGCATCGATCCGGAGCAACCGGTGAAAAACTTTTCCGATGCACAGCTGAAAAAACTTGTTGACGGCGATGAACTGCAAGACATTGCAACAGGCAAACCCTATTATTCTCTGCTGGCTTTAGGCATGACCCTGATGCCGAAATACAGCCCCTCAGGCGACAACGAAGGCTTCAAAGAAACCAGCTTTTTCGGTTTGCTGAAACTGGACAACCGCTGGGGCCTCAGCCGTCGCTGGACGCTGCAATCCGGTATCGACGTCGCATTTTATTCCGCGCCGGTCAGCGCCTGCGCGACGGGAGAACAGCAAAACGCCGAAGAGGATTGTGCCGCGCAGGAGGTCGATGTCTCCTCGCTGAAATTTACCGATATATCGAATACGCTCAACGCCGCTATTTATTCGCATGCGTTAGTGCGCATCGCAGGCCAATGGGAAGTGGGGCCAAGTGGCCGCTACGGGGTTACTTCTCGGGAAAAAGTCACCCGTAGCGGAGACTCCGTTTCGCGCTACTTCCTCTTGGGCGCCGAGCTGGTCCTCAACGATTTTCTGGACAGAAATTCCTACAAAAATGGCCTGCCGCGATTCTCCTTTAATCTCGGCGTGGGCGAAAGCGAAGACTTTGCCGGCAGTGGTGTGGCGAGCACTCGTGTAGTCGCGGTGGCCAATTACCGAGTTTTCGACAATCAGCCGGTTTTTGTCAGTCTCCTTGTAAATGGCGGCGAAGGGCCCGATACCCTTGCCCTGAATTTGTCGTACGGCTTTGTCGCCTCGCGGATATTCAACATTCTGGTCCTATGACTCGGGATGGGTATGGCAGCAGACACAGAAGATGACGCGGTTGCGACCCTGATTCGCCAAAAAGGGTTTTCCCCAGCCAAGGGGAGATGGGCGATTGCCCTTTCCGGGGGTGGCATTCGAAGCGCGACTTTCTCTCTGGGAGTGCTGCAGGCCATTGCCGAAAAACAGGTGGAATCAAGTTCCCCGAATAAATTCCAGGCTTCATTGCTCGCGCGCTTCGACTACCTGTCCACGGTAAGCGGCGGAGGTTATATCGGGGGGTTTCTCACCAGCTTATTTGTTCCGCAACGATTGTCTGCCAGCTCCGAACCAACGCCGAAATCGGATCAAGGCCGCGCGGATCCGGCACCTGGGATCGGGAAAAGTTCATCGACCGCCGCGGCGCTTGCCGCGGCAAATACCGCCACGGAAATCCTTTGTGGCGGTCCGCCCAAAAGAATTCTGCGCGAGGAGGACCGCGGCGACGAGCGGATCTACCCCATGAGCTGGCTGCGCAATAATGGCCGGTATCTTCTGCCAAACGGTAATGGTGATTTTTTTTATGCCTACGCGGTAGCGCTGAGAAATTGGCTGTCGGTGCATTTTGTCATAGGCTCCGCTCTTCTGCCGATCTTCCTAGGTTGTGTTTTTTATCGGGAGTGGTTGGTCAAATGGATCGGTTTTGATGTGGGTTACACGCTCTTCTTGCCGCTTGCTATATCCGCGGGTGTCGCCTACTGGCTGACCCATGTCAAAGATAAAGCGAAACTGCACTGGTTGAAAAACCGCGGTACGGCGTCTGTGTTGCCGCTGCTCCTGGTTCTGGGCTGTGTTCTGTGGCTGGCACCATCCCATTGGGGCGATCTGCAAAAAAACTTCCTGCGCTATTGCCTAGCCGTTTTACTGGCGGCCATTTTTATTTATATGGCCGCCGCCGCCCGCATCAGCAATCGTGAAGAGAAAGCGGCGGTGCGCGAGATACGCGTGCGCCTCACCCGCTGGCTAACTCACTCACTTTTCGCCCTGGGAATTTTTTTTCTGCTGATCGTGGTGGATCGCTGCGCGTTACGGATTTTCCAGCACCACCTGGTCGGATTCGCAGGCTTGGGGTTGACTCTCACCGGGGTGGTGGGGATCTGTGTGAAAGCTTTTTCGCTGATCACGCCGACCATGACCTTCGTCAAACGATTTTCAATCTATGCCCTCGCGCGAATTCTCGGGCTGGCCGCCGCGTTTGTCCTGTTGGTTTTCTGGAGTTTGATAGCACGGCTGCTGGTCGCCTATTTCTGTCTGCGCAATGGCGAATTGTCCCTTCAGTATCTGGGTGTATTGATCCTGATTCTGTTGTTGATATCCCTCATCACCGGCGCCTACCCGGATTTCATCAATTCATCAACCCATCAGCCGTTTTACGCCGGGCGCCTGATCCGCGCATACCTGGGCGCGACCAATGGCATTCGGCACGGTTCGCCGGAAAAAAGCTCGCGCACAGTGGCGGAACCCATGGACGGCGACGACCTGGAGTTGACGGACCTCGCCGGTTCGCTCGCCCCGTTTCATATCGTCAATGCGACGGTCAATCTCACGTCCGATCCGGCGCAACAGTTGATTCAGCGCGACCGGAAAGGTTTGCCTTTAGCGGTGATGCGCTGCGGCTATTCGCTCGATGGGGCAGCTTGCCGCCCATTCGCCGCCACGTCGGGCTGGACCCAAATCCGCGGCAGATTAACCCTCGGCCAGTGGTTGGGCATTTCCGGGGCGGCTATCACCACCGGCATAGGTCGGGAGACTTCTCTGGGCATGTCCCTGTTGATGGGCATTGCCAATGTTCGCCTGGGTTCCTGGTGGGATTCCGGCGCGGCAAAAAAAGAGTTCGGCCATTGTTTTCCCCGCAGCCTTTGGAAAACCCAGCGTTACTTGTCCTACGAATTTCTCGCGCGCTTTTTCGGACTCAAGCGCGAGTGGCAATACGTGTCCGACGGTGGTCATTTCGAAAACTTGGGAATTTACGAACTTCTCCGGCCGGAGCGCGGCGTGAAATGGATACTCGCCTGCGATAACGGAGCGGATCCTGCGTACCAGTTCCACGATCTGGCGAACCTCATCCGCCTCGCCCGCATCGACTTAAACGTGGAAATGGCGGTGGAGACAAATTTCGAGGATTTTCCAGCGCTGGCGTCGGTGTTCGGTGCCCTGAGGGAATTCAGTCCTGGCCCAAGCAGCCAGGGGCCAATCGCTGTATTGTTAAAAGCCGAACACAAACCCTCCGGTGCAGTGACCTGGATCGTTCTGATTAAACCCCACTGCTGGCCGGGGGCGTCCGACGACGTCTGGCATTACGCAAGCAAACAAAGGCGTTTTCCCCAAGAAACCACGGCGGACCAATTTTTCGACGAAGCCCAGTGGGAGAGCTACAGAGCGCTGGGCCACAGCCAGTGCAGCCGAATTTTGGCCGATGAAGTCTGGCGGGAGTTAGCTGTAAGATGTGGGCTCCAGACGGCGACTTTTACCCTTTGACTCCCGCCGTCGCTCCCGGATATTAAAATTCCGTTTTTATTTCCATTGTTGCGGCATCGCGATTTTGTTTTTCTCCCCCCGAACGAGTCGCCGCGGGAAATGTCTACGCGAGCGGCCCGTCAGGAAATATTCCGCAACGAGCCAACGATACGAGCCATTGCCAATTTGCGGATATTGAGCGCGTTTGATGAGTGCATTAGCGGGGAAGGAAGCAACGGCAGTCTCGCTATCGGCCGCGGCCCCAGTGGCCAGTGGGCGGATAGCCGCCATTGATCTCGCGCGCGGCCTCGCGGTCGCGCTTATGATATTGAACCACGGGGTGAAGGGGCTGGTGCCTTACGAGGCATATCCCGACTGGGGCTTAGTGCCCTTGCATGCGATGACCCGGTTCGCCTCGTCATTATTCATTATGGTTTTTGGCGTGGCCTTAGCGGTGGCGTTTTTGCCGAAAGTGCATTCGGCGGATTGGCCGCGCCGCCGCCTGAAACTGCTGCTCACTGCCTTGGTGATTTATTTTTGGTACAAGGTTTTGACGATTGCGGAGTTTCTCTCCGCCGGACGCGCCCCGACGCTGGATGCGCTGCTCTACCGCAGTTTTCCCTCGTTTGTGGAAATCCTGGGGTTTTATGCCCTCGCGCTGCTGTGGCTGCCGTTTTTTCTGCCGCTGTGGGCTCGCCTGCGGCTGTGGATGCGGTTGGTCAGCATAGCCGGCCTGATAGCGCTGACCTATGGCTTGCAGAATCATTTTCATTGGCAGTCGACTATTCTTCAGGCGCTGCTGGTGGAACATGAGCAACACTATACTTGGGGGCAGATTTCGCGCGCGCCGCTGGTATTGTTGGGCCTCTTGCTCGGCGAGTGGATTTTGCGGGTCTATCACACGCCCGCCCGCCTGCGCCTGGCGGCGCTGCTGGCTGTCGCGGCCTGCGGGCTGTTGGCGTGCTTTTTTATCGCCAGCTGGGGCGAGTGGCACCAGGCGCTGCTGGGCATAGCGCGCAATGACGGCAAACACCCCCCTGGATTGATGTTTATGTTATTTAGCTTAGGTGGCGCCGTCGCGGTGCTGGCGTTGGCCGTGTTCGGCGGCGAACGCCTCGCCGGCTGGTTGCGGCCTTTGACCCTGATTGGGGGAAATCCCTTACAGGCTTTTATTTTTCATATATTCGTTATTTTCGTCGTGGCGGGTTATCTGCTGGATTACCG
The DNA here is from genome assembly GCA_002432555.1 of Marinagarivorans sp. UBA5870. The sequence goes on along the minus strand of DJFO01000072.1, from coordinate 1,073 downwards.
CAACAACATTTCATACCAGAGTGCTTTGATATTTACCCTATGTCTAATTTTGGCCACCGCCGTCTGGATCCGGCTGATTCAATGGATTCAAGCCCGATCGTGATGCGGAATATTTTGCTCGCTCTGCTGTTGTTACTGCCGCTCTCCCTGCGGGCGGCGCCTTGGGCGGCGCAACTGCAGCAGCGGCTGGAGCAGGTGGATGCGGCCCACCCGGGCGAACTGGGAGTTTATATCAAGGATCCTCTCACCGGCGACTCTGTCTCCCTGCGGGGCGAGGAAACCTGGTATCTCGCTTCCGGCGTAAAATTGCCGATTGCCATAGCCGTGCTGCAGGCGGTGGAGGCGGGACATCTCTCCCTGGTTTCCCCGGTGCAATTGACCGAACGGGATTATGTGGATGGTGCCGGCCGTACCAACGCCCATCGACCGGGCAGCCGCCTGTCGGTGCAGTATCTGTTAGAGGAAATGCTGATCCACAGCGATAACACCGCGAGCGACCTGCTGATTCGCCAGGTGGGGCTGGAACGGATCAACCAGTTGGTGCAGTCCACCGTCCCCGGCGGATTCGGCACTATTACCACCCTGGGCGACGTGCGGCGGCATGCTTACAGCGGTTTTCACCCAAGTGCGGCAAACCTTGCGAGCGCCGATTTGCTGCGTATCAAGGCGGCCGGCAGTGAGCGGCAGCGTTTAGCGACTCTCGCCGCTGCGCTCAGGCTCCGCCCGCAGGAATTAGCCATGCGCGACTGGGATAGCGCCTTTAACGCCTACTATTCTGCCAACCTCAATACCGGGCGGCTGAGCGCCTATGCGGCGTTGTTGGAGGCGCTGGTAAAAGGTGAACTGCTGGAGCCCGGCTCCACAGCATATCTCCTGGATGTAATGGCAAAAGTCGAAACGGGCAGCCGGCGCGTTAAGGCGGGTTTGCCCGCGTCGGTTGTCTTCGCCCATAAGACGGGTACCCAACATCGGCGAATTTGCGATCTCGGCATAATTCTAGCGCGGGGTTTTCGGGCGGGACCCGCGGTGGTCACCGTTGAACCGAGTTCGGCCGCGACGGCTCGCGGTCCCGG
>DJFO01000091.1:5186-5655 GCA_002432555.1 Marinagarivorans sp. UBA5870 | reverse complement strand
GGTCAATGGCGTGCCGACCGGTGAAGTGGTCGACGCAGCCGGCAATGTTGTCGCAACCGTAACCGACGGTGGTGATGGCAAGCGGCTGATCACTTATGCGAACGGGACGACGCAGGAGTTTTAATTAAACCGCTAACAACGGTGCAATTAAATGGGGGCTTTAGGCCCCCATTTTCTTTTCAATCGATTGGAAGAACGAGATCTGGTTTACGTTCACCCCGAAAAACTTCGCGTATTATGATCGTGTTGTAACCATAAAAAGCCCCTCGATGCCCGTGTGGTTGTGGGGGCGGCGAATTTCCTTGTCCAGCGTTGCGTGTCCTTTGCTGGACCTCCATAGAAAGGATCGTTGACATGAAAAATATTGCTTTAATTTTGGTGGCGGCAGGCGCATTTGCCTTGCAAGGCTGTAGTAATGGTGGGATTACTCCGGGCAGTAGCTCGAGTTCCTCTTCCTCCGGTGGCGGCT
>DJFO01000091.1:0-5174 GCA_002432555.1 Marinagarivorans sp. UBA5870 | reverse complement strand
CGTCGAGTTCGAGCAGTTCCTCCAGCAGCACTTCTTCCAGCTCTTCCAGCTCCTCATCTTCGTCCGGTGTAGCCGGCTGTGCTACCGACGTAACGGCTGGACAACAAGCCTATGCCGCGAGCTGCTCAGCATGCCATGGCAACGTGCCTGCCGGTCAGGCGACTTGGAGTGGCGCACTCGGACAAATCGATTTCTATGACAGCGGGTCAGACGGCTACAGTACCGGCGCCACCAAGGTCAGCCTGCCCATCGACGAATTTATTGACATGTACATGCCGATCGGTGGCACCACTGTCTCTGCCGACCAGGCCAAACAGATCACCGCTTATATATCGCATACCGTCAACGTCGGCAGAAACTGGTGCCCGGGCGAAGAATGGCCTCCCGTCCAAACGGGCTCCAGCTCTTCATCATCTTCCAGCAGCTCTTCGTCCAGTAGCTCATCTTCGAATTCCAGCAGCTCATCGTCGAGTTCCAGCAGCTCGTCCACGAGCAGCTCCACCTCCACGAGCAGCTCGACTTCCTCTTCCAGCAGCTCCAGCTCGGGTGGCGGTTCACTGGCAGAAGGCAAAGCGTTTATCTCCGACCTGCAGAAATTCACCGGCTTGAAATTCACTGACACTGGCCTGGATTCCTTCGGCGAAGTATTGGGCGCGGAAAACGCAGCCGGCTTTAGTGCGTTCCGGGATCAACTTACACAAGCAGGTTTGATTCAGGGCAAACGATTCCAAGCGCTGATCGACGCTCTGTCAAAAGTTGGTAGTGCCGCCCTAGCGCACATCGCGAATGACGCCGCGTCGGCCGAAGTATTCAAGATGCCGGAAGGCATCACTATGTCGTTCGACAAAGAGCTCGGCGATTTCGGCAATGCGACGGTGACGCTCGTCACCAAGCAGACCATCTCCGTTTGCACTACCTCCGCCGACATTTGTGACGTCGATGTGGACGTGACTCTGACCATCGAGAGCGAGGGCATCTATACCGGTAACGCCAGTCCGAAAAACCTGAGCTTTGGTTACCCGACGCAGATTAACCTGGTCGGCAGCCTGGCGAACGACCATGTCCGCCTGGCGCTTGCCCCGGTTGATGGAGATGATCACATCGCCTTTGCCAGCCTGAGTGTGACCATGAACGACGCTCCGGTTACCGGCTGGACCAGCGCGCAAAACGTGCTGATCCGTTTCGGCAGCCTGGACGTCAATATCCCGGTCGCTATCACGCAGGTGGGCGGTGCTGCCAACGCTGTTGCGCTTGACGCTGCGGTAACGGGCGGTATCACCTCCGCGAACCTGCGCTACATCAACCTGAGCAAGACCGTAGACAAGATCACTACTACGAGCAATGCTTTTACGGTCAATACCCTGACCGGTGTCGCGCTGGATGTATCCGGGGAAATCAGCAATACCACCGGTGACGGCGTCGCTGCGGCGCTTGATCTCACCGGCGGCAAAGCCGGTAGNNCTCGCCCTGTAAGAATTCGAGCGACCTGACGATCACCGGGGAAACTGGAGCCAACTTTCTGACCCTCGCGGCGACAGCCAGCTTCGACGTCCTGCTGGACAACATGAATGTGCTCGCCCTCGATGCCAAGGCCGCGCGCACCGGCTCCGATACCATTGGCATCACTGAAGCGACCGCCGCCTACAATGGCAAGACGCTGACCGGCACCGCCGGGGTCGACAACGACTTTGAGCTGTTGGAAGTCGACATCGCCAACCAGGACGATTTCCGTATCGAAGTCCAGGAAGTCGATGGAGTCAAAACCGGCACGGTTGTCGATGGCAATGGCGCGGTCATAGGCACGGTGAGCGAAGAGAACGGTCGCCTGAAAATAACCTACACCGACGACAGCGATACGACGCTGTAAGCCGAAAGGGACGACGCGAGAAGGGGGCTTATGCCCCCTTTTTCATTTCTGGTCGATTAGTAGGCAATTTTGCGATAGGGTTTGCAAGTCTCAGGGGGAAAATGGGGTAATATCAGCCTCAGTTGTTTAATTAATATGCTATTTGCAGGGGTCACTGGCAAAAATGCATAAAGTACCCCATACCTATAACCATAATAATAAATACTGAAAGGTGAGCACTTGATGTACCGTTTTTGTAGTCTTTTATTTTGCTGCCTGATCTTTTTTGCCGGCTGTCGGACGGAAGGCTTAAAAGAGACCGCGCCCAGCACCCAGAAGCCGACCAATACTACCGCTTTCAGCGTCGAAGGACGGGTCAGCAAAGGCATAGTGGCCAAAGCGCGAGTTACGTTGCACCCCCTCGTGCAGGGTCACCTGGGTCTGGCAGATGCCGTGGGTTCGACGACAACCGACGCAAAAGGCAGGTTCGCCCTCAATGTGGAAAATCAATATCAGGGACTCCCGGCGGTTTTGCGGGTAACCGTTGATACCGGTATCTCGATGATCACTTGTGATCTTATTGGCGGTTGCGGTGACAACGTGCCTTTTGGCCAGGTTTTCGCGGCGGGTGAGAGCTTCACCCTGTTTCTCGCCGTTCCCAATTTATTGCCCAACCAAGCTTACAACGTTACGCTTTTGTCCGACTTGGCGTACCGACTCGTCGCCCCGGACCTGGCCGCGCTACCGGCGGAGGGCAATTCTGTGGCCAACATCCAAGCCCAATACCATATTGCCAATACCAATTCTCGGATCGCCAGCCGGTTCGGTGTCATTGGCGATCTCGCCGCGCTGGACCTGGTGGATATTACTCAGGCGGCGGAGGTGGAAACTGCATCTTCCAGCAGCGTCGCTTATGCGGTTCTCAACGGCGCCATTCTCGAGGCGACTCGCAAAATCCATCCCGGTCTCTCTTTAGCGCAGCTGATCGACGCCTTTGCTGATCAATACGTGGACACAGGTCTGCCGGGCAATAGCGAATCCTCCGCGGTGATTACCTACGCCCAGATACTCGACGAAGCCATGGCGACGATCAGTCTGATGCAAACGCGTTACGCGCTCGACTTAGTGAATATCATCAGCGAACTTTCCACCGCTCGCGGGCTGGCAATCAGCGAAGAGCCCGACCAGTTCTCCCAGGGCATCGCCAGTGAAACCTCCGGTTTGACCAGCGTGGAAAAGGCAAAGTCCTTTGTGAAGGACATACGCCAGGTCGCAAACTCCATCGACCTGCGCAAAATTGTTGCGCTTAGCAGTCTGTCGGAATTCGTTGATGGCAAAGCAGCGGATGCCTTGGCGCAGTTTGGTTTGCAGGTCGATACGGCGGAACTTTTGAGCGGTGATCAGCCGGATCACATTTTTCTGACATTGCGCAAAGTTGCAACGGTCGTGTTTGATGCGTTGCTCGACTACTACGGCGGTAATCCCGTGACCACATCCGGCGAAGGATTGGTGTTTACTCACTCGATAAATAACGACACTCACCAGTTTAATTTTCAAACCACGCGCGACGCCTGCGTCGGCGAACCTGTGGCATGTCCCGTCGCCATCGATCTGGTGATCAGTCTCCAGATTCTCGACTTCGGCGGCAACGTGGGCAGCCAGTTGGTGAGCGCCGCTTACCTTGACTTTCGCCTGCAGGGCAGCGTGCGTGATGGCGATCTGACGATGCAATTCCCCGCCGGATCGCGCATTGAGATGGACAAGCCGCTGTTTCGTCTCGAGGAAAAAACGGAAAATGACTGGGCGGTGTCCACTTATCTCGTGCGCGGAGAGAACATACGCGCGGACGTTCCTCTCGTGGTGCGCAAAGACAACGCAACCTCGCTTATCTTCAACGGCGCCTTGGCGNNGCCGCAGCGAAAGACTTGGTGATGAATTTCCGTGCCGCAACGCTGGAGATGGCAGAGGAGGGCGGCGCTGTTACCAAGTTGAATGAAAACACATTAAACATCGCGCGACTGGCGGAGTTGGACTTGGATTTGGCCAGCAGCATTCGCAACAACGCCGACGAAACCTTTTTAGGTGCCATCAATCTGCAGCAGGGACTTGGGCAAATGCCTGACCTGGTCACCTGGAAAAACAGCAACGTCGAACATTGCGCGAGTGCCGCTCCCAGCGCGGTTTGCGAAGAAGTCAGTTCCGAGGCATTGATCGACGGGGAAACCGACGAAAAATTCTTGATGCTCAATGCCGCGGTTGGCTTTAAGGCCAGTTTGAAAGGCGTGGCCACGCCGGTCATTATCGAAATGTCGGGCGAGCGCGATTCCCCCAGCACCAATACCATCAACAGCCTGAAGGTCACTTATCCCGGTCACGCGGTCAGTCTCAACGGCAAATTCAATAACAAGGGAGGCATTACCGCCCTCGACGCGCGCAACCTGGACGGCATGCATCTGTACCTGGAAACGGTTCAAGGAAAACGCGTCGGTGCCCTGGAAACTCCGACGCAGGAGAAAGTGGCGGACGTTATAGATATGGGCCAATGGGTGAAGCTGAATTACGCCGACGGGTATTTTGAATCCCTGTAGGCCCCCAAGATACCAAACAGCTTCGTTTGGCACTGCCATAAAGTAGAGCGCCGTCGGCGCTCTCACCCGGTGCGTATATTTTCGGTTGCTCTTGGTGTTTTCTGCCGCAAATCTTTGCTTATACTCTTGGCTGTAACTTCATCGAGTGAAAATTTATGTTCAGTCGAGTTTTGATGTTTTTGGGCGCCGCTTGTGCCAGCCATTGGGTTCTGGCGGAAGAGACTCGGGAGGAAGAAAGTTCCTGGCGTCTTTTTACCCGCGCGGAAAGTTTCAGTTACAGTGCGGCCAATCCGGTGACCGCCTATATCGATTTTTTGATCGGGCCGGCGCCGGAGGGCGGCGAAGTGGCGTTTTCGCGCAACGTCATAGAGAGCGGCATAGGGTTTAAGATCGTCGAATTCTCAGTGATTCACCGCAACGACTATAACTTGTTCTTTACGCCGGACGCCGCCGAATTTGCCTACCTGAACAAAAATCGCAAAACCATTCCGCTGGGTCAGACCTACGATGTGGATGTCTGGGCGAATCAGTATCAGGTCACCGGGGCGAAGCTGGGAATCGCGCTTCCGCTCGCCGAGAATTTTGACGTGACCCTGGCCTATTCTCACCTCTATGCGAGCGAGGCGGTTGCCGGTTATTTGGGCAAGGACGACAACGGCGAGGGTGGCTATGTTTCGGTCGTGGAGCGCCAGGAGGGCGGTCGGACGGTGCGGGCGCTGGCTGGCGATCTGCATGTGGAT
>DJFO01000013.1:1526-3454 GCA_002432555.1 Marinagarivorans sp. UBA5870 | reverse complement strand
GCAGAGTTCCACTTTAGTCGCATGGCGAGAAAAGAGAGCAAAATTCACTCCCAACCCATCCCAGGTGGCACCCAGTGGAAATGGTCGGCCTTCCATAAGGCGAGAACGCAATAAAATCTCAGGTGCGGCGGGCGTGTTCATGAATCCTCCAGAATGATGAATGTGACGGGCCTAACACGGACGCGTGCGGCCGACAACTCGAATATGGGTTTGCTGGCGGGCCCGAGTTTCCCGCAAAAAAACGGTTGTGATGGATGGAAATTTCAGGCGCTCTTGCGGCGCCGGAATTTCCGGCGCGGGATCGCTGCTGGGCCCGGGAATCTCCGCGGGCTCGTTGCCGGGAACCGGACTTGGAATTTCCGTCGGATGGGGGATCTCAATCGGCGCAGGGTATTCCGGCGGCGAATGAGGTTCGCCGGGCGTCGGATCGCCCGGATTACCGGGAGGCAGTGCGTCGGCGGCCAACGAATGGTTCAAGAATTCGGTGCCGGTGGACTTACCTATCTGGGAGCGAATCGGTTTCATATGCGTACCCTCGTTTGCTAGGTTTCAGCCAGAAGTAAATTCACCGGAAATTCACCGAGCAGGTCGCGCAGTGGCAGTTCGCTGCCGCGGTGTATCCGGTCCGAAAAAACGCTCTTCCACTGCGCGTCAGCAAGCGCCTCGGGGAGGCGCACGCTGGTTGTTTGCCAGCGTTCCGCCGGGACGCATGGCAAAGGTTCATCCGCGAGCAGCGCCGCGGGCAGCCGCGGTGCCACTATGAGCACGGTCATTTCAGCGTCCCGCCGCAAAAATGCTATGGCTCGATCGGCGGCCTCGCCTATAAGTTCCAGAGGCACGTAATCGCCTCGTCGAAAAACCTCCGGCCGGTCGCGGCGGGTCCGGAGCGTGCGACGGATTAGAAACTGTTTGATATGGCCGTTACGCCAATTCTGCAGCATTTCGGCAGCGCTTTTGCGCTCCTCCAACGCGGCGCTCCGGCTCGGAAAATCCACCGGGCGACGGTTGTCAGGATCGACCAGGCTGAAGTCCCAGAACTCGGTCCCTTGAAAAAGATCGGGCACGCCCGGCGTGGTCATGCGCAGCAATGTCTGGCTAAGTCCATTGAGGGCGCCGGCCGGGGCGAGAGCGTGCGCGGCTTCAGCGATACTGGTACGCAGCTCCACCGCTTCCTCCTGACACAGCAGGCCGGTTAGAAAATTGCGGCAAGCGGTCTCGTAAGCGCTGTTGGGCGCGTTCCAATGGCTGCGCAACTTGGCCTCGCGCAGGGCTTTTTCCTGCCAGCGCAGCAGCCGCTCGAGATATTCAGCCATTTTTTCGGAAGCGCCGTTCGCCGCCTGCAGGTCCAATGGCCAGCTGGCGAGGAGTGTTTGGTAAAGGATTACCTCATCACCCGGTGACGGTGCCGCGCCGTCTTCGTTTTCGGTTCGCAGCGGCAGTGCGAGTACGCGCCAGTGGGCCAGTCGTTCAATAAACCATTCCGCTCTTTCGCTTACGCTTGCGAGCCGCGCGCGGGTGTCTTCCCCGCGGNNATCGTGGGTAGCGGTTGCCAGTAAATTGTCGGGAAATTGCTGCAGGCGAGCGCGGCAGTTCGCATGAAATTCCTCGACTGAACAGCTGAATTGGGCCGGGTCGAAACCGACATCATTGCGCGAAAGCAATGCCGCCGACCGATAAAATGCCGTGTCTTCCACCGCCTTAGCGGCGGCGGGGGAGGTTAACTGCTGGAAGCGCGCCAAGGTTTTTTGGCGCAGCTCCCGAGTGGCCCCGGGCGGCAATTGGTGCAAGGGTTCGCCGCCGAGCCAGCGGTCGAGGTAGGCGAGAATCGGCCAATCGTTTTCTGCCAGACTGCTGCGGGCCCCTTCCAGCGCGGCGGCAAAATACTTTTGATCCTGCTCGGACCGGGGACAGCCGACGGCGTAGGTGCG
>DJFO01000013.1:1304-1492 GCA_002432555.1 Marinagarivorans sp. UBA5870 | reverse complement strand
TTCTGTGCTACCGACTCAAAATCCCCTGCGAGGGAGGTCGACAGTACCAGGCGTCGACCCTCGATGATCTCCGTGCGGAAATCCGCCGGGCGGCCGCTGATTTCACTCCATACGCCGGCCAAGGGTTGCGCGCCCGCGGGATCGTGCTGCAACAGCGCCACCTGATTCATGAATTCATAGCCGGTGGT
>DJFO01000013.1:668-1293 GCA_002432555.1 Marinagarivorans sp. UBA5870 | reverse complement strand
GATCGGAAAATGCTGGTCGCGCTCCGCCGCGGGCCGGCGCAGCATCAATTGTTTGACCCGCTGGCGCAGTTTGCGGCAGTAGGCTCGGGGATTGGCCAAGCCGTCGATGTGGTCGATGCGCAAACCGTCCACCAAGCCGCGGCTGATCAACTCGAAAATCTTCTCGTGCACCGCTTCAAAAACTTCGACCTGCTCCATGCGCAAGCCCGCCAACTCGTTGATGTCGAAAAAGCGCCGCCAGTTAATATCGTCAGCGGCGGTGCGCCAGCTGGCGAGGCGGTAGTGCNNCGCTGCACCTTTTCCTCTCGGTTGCGGTCCTGTTGGGCAGTGGTTTTCTGCTCGGAGTCCACGGGTGTTACGGCAAAACGCTCGAGCGCTTGGGCGATAATGTCCGCGAGATTTTCCGTGCGCACGCGGTAGCTTAACTCGCGCCGCAAACTCTGCGCGGAGTGCCAGTAATCGGGGCTTTTTTCCAGTTCTTCAAACCGCCGCGAAAGATCCGCGAGCGATTTATTGAGTGTCACGTCGAGAATTTCACTGTAGGTCGGCGGATGCAGGGGAAAACGGTGGTCAAAATGTTTCGCGTAAAAGGCTCCCTCCGCCGCGTCGAAATGCAGGGTAATTT
>DJFO01000013.1:0-663 GCA_002432555.1 Marinagarivorans sp. UBA5870 | reverse complement strand
GGGTCGGGGGAATTCCACTGGATATCAAAAAACTGCGCGTAAGGGCTGCGCATTCCCCATTCGAGCACGTCGAGCCACCAGGGATTGTCACCGCCACCCACCGCCATATGATTAGGCACAAAATCCGCGATCAAGCCCATGCCCTTCGCCCGCAACCCCTCCACCAATCGCTCGAGACCCGCCTCTCCACCCAGTTCAGGATTGACACAGCGGGGATCCACCACGTCATACCCATGGAGAGAGCCGGGACGAGCCTTTAGAATCGGCGAGGCATAAATATGGCTGATGCCGAGCTCGGCAAAATAGTCCAGTAATTCCAACGCATGAGCGAAAGTGAAATCCTTGTGAAACTGCAAGCGCAGAGTGGCCCTCAAACCGCTCATAGANNCCTCAAACCGCTCATGGTGTTCTCCCTTGCGCACGCAGATCGACGGCTTCGGGTTGCAACCTTGGCAAACCCAAGCACGCTTTTTCGGGTACCTTAAGCCTGATCGTTCGTTTCACTACGAAGCACTCCTTCAGCTGTGTCGGGTCAGAAACGCGTTCCGCCAGCCATCAAAAAGATTTTTAGTTTTTCTCGTTTTGCCGCGCCGCTTCAGTAAATTCGGTCGGCGACAAACTGACCAAAATGCTGTGGGGCGGCAGCTCACCCCGGTCATAATC
>DJFO01000257.1 GCA_002432555.1 Marinagarivorans sp. UBA5870 | reverse complement strand
CAGGTCCGCGGTGGTGGTGACCGTACTACCGGGCAGAAGCGCCCGCAGGCGCGCCATCAATTGACCATTGTGGGCGCCCCCTCCGCAGATGAAGACTTCCGCTTCCGGATGCTTCAACGAGATTTCCCGGCCGATCGACTGCGCCGTCAACTCCAGTAGAGTGGCTTGCACGTCGGCGGCGGCGAGCCCGGGGAAACTATCCAAGATGGATTCCAACCACGTCCAGTGGAATTCCTCCCGACCGGTGCTTTTTGGCGGCGCCAGCCGAAAATAAGCGTGGTCGAGTAGGCGTTGCAGCAAGCTCGGGTGAACCTTACCCTGCGCCGCCCATTCTCCCCCGGCATCAAACCGACACCCGCGGTTACGCCAGATCCAAGCGTCCATCAGCCCATTGCCGGGACCTGTGTCGTAACCCGTCACGGCCCCCTGCATCGGCAGCCACGTAATGTTGGCAATTCCGCCAATATTGACGACGGCCCGGTTCCGGTTTGGAATGGCAAAAACGGCTTTATGGAAGCCGGGCGCCAAGGGCGCGCCCTGACCTCCTGCTGCCATATCGCGCCGGCGGNNTGGTAATGCCGGTATGTTCGGCGATTCGGTTTGGATCGCCGATTTGCAAGGTGAATGGCTGATCGTCCGCCGGACGCGGTCGGTGGCGGATGGTCTGGCCGTGGCTGCCGATTGCCGCCACCTGTTGTGGCTGGACACCCGCCTGATGCTGCAGTTGCAACGCCGCCTCGCCAAAACCGAGACCCAGTTCGCGGTCGAGCGCGCCTAAGCGGTCAATTTCGCCGGTCCCCGGTTGATACAGCGCCAGAATGCGGTTGCGGGTTTGATCGAACAAGGGAACGCTGATTGTGGCTATGACGTTCAGGCGGGTGTGTTGGAAGTCGACCAGCGCCGCGTCAATGGAGTCGGCGCTGGTCCCGGACATCAAACCCAGGAAGAATCCCACTAGAGCTTGGGATTGGAGGAATTACTGGCGAAGGTCGTGGTGTCCCCGAGTTGGGCAATCAGCGGCTGGGTCTGCATGACAAACCTCTGCATTTCACCGTTCGGGATCGATTCGGCTTTTGGCAGCTTCTCTAAGATAGTGCGCGGATCGCGATGAACGCCGTCGACCAAAAATTCGTAATGCAGATGCGGCGCAGTGGAATACCCGGTTGAACCCACGGTACCAATCACTTGGCCTTGTTTTATCCGTCCGCCCGCTTTGACAGCGCGTTTGTGCAGGTGGAGGTATTTGGTCTGGATGTTCGCGCCATGCTGGATAACGACGTAGTTGCCATTCGCTTCCGTATACCCCGACGCTATGATTTTGCCGTTGCCAGAGGCCCAAACAGGCGTGCCTCGGTCAGCGGCGTAATCGGTGCCGCGATGGGGGCGCACGGTTTTTAGGATGGGGTGGAGACGCTTCGGATTAAAATTCGAGCTGATGCGGCGAAAATCGAGAGGCGCCCGCAAGAAGGCCTTGCGCATCGCTTTTCCGGACGGCGAATAATATTGAACGTCGCCGTAGGTGTCGACGTAGCGCACCGCCTGGAAGCGGGTGTCCTGGTTGACGAACTCGGCAGCGAGAATGTTGCCGGCACCCAGGCGTTTGCCGTCCAGAAACTTCTCTTCGTAAAGAATACGAAAGCTATCCCCGCGGCGGATATCGAGGGCAAAGTCGACGTCCCAGCCAAATATTCCGGCCAGCCCCATGATCAATTCTTCGTCAAGGCCCGCGGCGAGGCCGGCTTTATATAGTGATGAGTCGATCGTTCCGGTGCGGACCGCGATTTTGATCTCGGGCTGCTTCTCGATTTTGCTGTATTCGAAACCGGTGGGCGTCGCGGTGAAGATTTGGCTGTTGAGGATATCGATGTGATGGGTCAGCGACTGCAGTTGGCCAGATTCAGTGAATGCGAACACCAATTGGTGACCCGGATACAGTTTGGTCAGCCCCTTGGCCTCTTTGCTGGAATTGACCAGGGCGTACATGTCGGCATCCGTGAGCCCGGCGTCCTGAAACAGCGTGGACAAAGTATCGCCGCTCTTGACGGTGGTTTCGAAGGGTTTATTGGTGGGCTCTTCCGGGGTGAGGTCCAGCCAGGAAGTGTCAACAACGGCGACCGTTTCCAGAAGATTGTTTTCCATCTGGGGCAGCGCCAAGGTATGGGTTTGGCGGCGGGTCTCGTGTTGTTCGACGGGCAAGGTGGTAGTCACTACCAGCGCAGCGGCAAGGGCACCGGCGAGCAGCATGTGCTTGCGCGGGAAAAACGAGATTAATCCTGCGGTTTCGGACATAGCAGGTCTTTTAGGAAATTCAAATGGTTCCATGGCGTTAATTCAGAGCAGGAAAGGGAATTTTGAGCTTCAGTGTTTATAACAGAAAAAATCTGTTTTATCACCCCGCGCCCCCCAATTTGGCAGAAAATTTGCGCTGTCCCGCAATCTCGCTTGTTTTTATAGACCATTTCGGTATCTTTGGCGAATTTTTACTCCGGAACAGAATCAGGTAGCTCTTGGTATGGCGGTCGACACTCATTTAATTCAGGACTTGCAGGCGCGCGGCCTCATTGCCCAGATGACTGGGGACGAGCAGTTGTTAGAACATCTCCAGGAACCGCGCGTGCTCTACTGCGGGTTCGATCCCACCGCCGATAGTTTGCATATAGGAAGCCTGGTTCCGCTCTTGACGCTGCGCCGTTTTCAGCTGGCCGGCCATACACCCATAGCACTCGTTGGCGGTGCCACGGGATTGATCGGCGATCCGAGTTTCAAAGCCCAGGAGCGCAAGCTTAACACCGCCGAAACCGTTGCCGGTTGGGTCGAGAAGCTGCAGCAGCAGGTTAGCCGTTTTATTGATTTCGAAGCGCCGCAGAACTCGGCGCGGGTTGTGAACAACCTGGATTGGACTGCCGAGGTTAATGTTCTGGATTTCCTGCGCACCGTAGGGAAACATTTTTCTGTTAATAATATGATAAATAAGGAGTCGGTGAAGCAGCGGTTGGAACGGGAGGGTGCTGGAATTTCGTACACCGAGTTCACTTATATGCTGTTGCAGTCCTACGACTTCGCCGAGTTGTATCACAGGTACAAGTGCACCCTGCAAATTGGCGGCTCGGACCAATGGGGTAACATCACCGGCGGGACCGATCTCACGCGGCGCTTGCACGGAGGACAAGTGTTTGGCCTCACTTTGCCACTAGTAACCAAAGCGGACGGGACTAAATTTGGCAAGACGGAATCCGGCACCGTTTGGCTCGATTCACGCAAAACTTCGCCCTATGCGTTCTATCAATTTTGGCTCAATACCGCCGATGCGGACGTGTACAAATTTCTGCGGTATTTCACTTTCCTCCCTGTTTCCGCGATAGTCGAACTGGAAGACGCCGACAAGGCGGCTTCCGGCAGGCCGGCGGCCCAGCGCGTGCTCGCGGAGGAAGTTACTCGGTTAGTACACGGCGACGCCGGAGTACAAGCCGCGCAGCGCATTACCGATGCACTCTTCTCCGGCAGCGTGAATGCCCTCAGTCTCGACGATTTGCACCAGTTGAAACTGGACGGAATTCCGACCACTGCTTTATCCCGCGCGGATTTTATCGGCAAAACCTTAACCCAGTGTCTGGTGGACAGCGGTATGGTTAGCACCGGTAAACAAGTGAAAGACGCGCTGGGCCGCGGGGCGGTCACTATCAACAACAATCCGATTGATGCTGCTGACAATCTCGATCTGCACAGATGCTTTGACCCTGAAAAAGCTTTGTTTGAATGTTTCTACATGGCGAAACTGGGAAAGAAGACCTACCATTTGTTCGAGGTGATATAACCCAAAAAATATTTTTTTGGGATGCCCACATAACATTTCGGGCGACACCACTGAGCAGGAAATGTTCGAACGGTCCACTTTTTGATCTTCTTGCTTACCAAAAAATTGTTCTGGCCCTGTTTTTATTTGGAACAATTATAAAGGCGGTCTTGGGTTTATCGGGCGAGTCGCTGGAATGTTGTGGCGTGACTATAAGGAGCCGGTAGGGGGTTTGACCCTATAAATGTTTTTTCCTATGCTAGCCTTCCAAGAATAACCGATAAACCTAATAAATATTCACATCAACTCGTTCTGGGGCACATCTATGACGATTCTCGAGGTACAACC
>DJFO01000053.1 GCA_002432555.1 Marinagarivorans sp. UBA5870 | reverse complement strand
CCTGTCGGGCGACTTGGACGCCATAGTGCTGAAAATGCTGCGCAAAGAACCCGCTGCACGCTACTCCTCCATTGAGGCGGTGAGGGCCGATCTGCACGCCTACCGCCACCATCTCCCCGTTCTGGCCCGTCGGGCGGCATTGGGCTATCACGCCGGTAAATACGTGCGCCGCAACTGGCGCACCATTGCGTTGGCCGCCGTCACGTGTTTGGCGTTGCTCGGGTATGGAGCATCCATGCAACTGCAAAACAACCGTGTAACCGCAGCTTTGGCCAAAGCGGAAATCGAGCAGCGCAAAGCCGAGCAGGTTTCTCACTTTCTAGCCCAAACGTTTGAAGCCGCCGATCCTAATAAAGGGGGCTTGAAGGGGGTCACCGCCGCAGATTTATTGGAACAAGCCAGGACCAGAATTAATGAGGAATTGAAAGAGGCGCCGGAAATTCAAGCGCCTTTGCTCACAATATTCAGTAAAATTTATTTCCGGCAACAGGATTATCAGAAAGCCCAAGAGATTTTGAGCAACCTGATTAACAATCCAAAGACGGCAACTTCGCTGGACAAGGCTCTACTCGCTCAGGTTCAAGTCAGCCTGGCGCAACAAAAGATCGGCTTGGGGCAATATGCAGAGGCAGAGACCTTGCTGCGTCGAAGCCTGGAACTTGAATCTGGCCCTCCGCCCCAGACACCTTTATACGGGGAGGCGCTCGCTTTCTTGGGGCATGTGCTGTTCACTCAGAAAAAACGCCAGGAAGGGACCGAGGTTACCCAGTCAGCCATAAATTATCTTGCACGTTTAGGTACGGACGGCGACCGCTTGAGATCCTTTGCTCTCAACATACTCGCCAATAGTCAGTTCATGCACGACGGCTTGGATCCCGCAATTGCCAACATGCAAGAAGCTCTGGCCATAAAACAGAGAATACTTGGGGAGGAACATACAGAAACCAGCAATACCCAGCTAGTATTGGCGCGCATGCTGATGGACAGAGATGACATGGAAAGCGCCGCCACATTGATCCAGGATGCCTATACCAACATACAGAAGCAACTGCCACCGACTCACCCTTATCATGCCGCGGCTATAGGAGCCCTGGCGAAGTTCGCGCAAAAACAACAGAGGTTTGAAGACGCTCTCGAGCTTATCAAGCAGGCCCCTGTATATAAAGGTGAGCAGAAAAACAGCATCACTAAGATACATTTGGATCTCTCGCAAGTTGACATACTGCTCGATCTAAATAGAGTTGCAGAGGCACAAGCCATGATCGCCGATTTAAAAAATGCTTCGTCTGGCCGGCAAGACGCCGTCATTGCCGCCCGCCTGCATATTCTTAATGCCCACGCCAATCTAGTATCCCGCCTTCCAAGGGACGCGCTTAAAGATTTCGCGTTAGCCCACTCACTCCTGGATCCCACACAGGCTGAAACTGTTTTTTCACAAAGAAGCCAAGCCGCGGCCTTGATTATGCTCAACCAACTTGACGATGCCGCCAGTCTGCTAGTTCATGTGCTCAGCGCGCAAATGCAGCGGTATCAACCCGAACACTCTCAGATCCGCATCACCTGTGCCCTTTTGGTTAAGGCTGTCTCCAACACAACCCTGCCAGAGCGAGCAGCCATTTGTAGAACCTTGCCAGCCGATTTGGCAGATGTTTACGTCCCGCTATATTTAAAAAACGCGCTCTGAGCACCCGCTTCCAAAAGATGCCCAGGGCGCTTGCCCTCACCAAAAAGTGGGTATTGGCTCCATGCTCCACCCGCCGCTACTCCAAAGCTGATCGCAGGTCTGTCCCGAGTGGAGATGAAACACCGGAAAACGACCGTGATCTAAAGGTGAGACGTGGATGAAACCGTCATCGGCGCTGAATAAATCGATACTTCTTCGCAGATCGTCCATGGCAACGGTACCGGTGGTTAAATTATGAGAGTTGTCGATCAACTCGGTCCCCCCATTTCCCACGATGACCGTTGGCCAGTAGAATACGTGGCGTCCTGTGCGGTACGGATAATTTTGGAAAAATGCGCGGGCGTTTTCATCCATGTCGCAGTAGACTGCGGTTACATCGGGCAAACAGATCGCACTGTCTGACCTGGGCTTGCGGGTTCCATCCACACAGTGAGTGGAACCTTTTGCCACAGGGATGCCGGAAATCGTCGCTCCCGCCAAGAGTGCGCGGACCGCTGTACAAATCCCTCTGGAGGGTCCCAGGCCGCCAGCCAGAGCATAACCCAGCGGACATTCCTGATCCGGAGTAAGTTTGCCATAGCTTTTAAGTTCGATTAATTCGACTTTCCGAAAGCTGTTGAGCCGCAGTCCATTCCTCATCGAGTAACAGGTGGTGCTATCACCGACAGTCGAATAACCGTCCGGGCAAAAGCCGGCCGGCCGGTTTTTCACATGCGTTTGCTTGTCAAACAGATACACTCCATTCTGCAGTGTCAAAACCGCCTTCGCGTCCTTGCTAACCAGGACCGGGTGCACTCCAGAATAATTTCTATATAATCCACTGTTCGGATTATTGGCGGCTGGATATGAAGGCGTGTTGCCGTTTCTGTAGTGCCCGAGTAGTGGCTCGTAGCTTTGCCAATTATCGAAGGCTCCCGAAGCGAAGGGAACAAACGGCGTCAGATCACGTCCATCGATCACAATGAGGTGTTCTCTCGAAAAGTTTTCCACCAGGTTGGGCTGTCTATCTTCCAGTCGGCGCACGCAGACATTGCTCGGCAAGGCGTACTCGATTACCGCTCCTCCATAGTCGGTCGGAACATCCGCGGGCTCTGTTATAAGGTTGTAATAGCCAGTCGGACAGTTGCCCTTGTAATGGTCGGGCACTGTATAGGCCGCATCTGCCGTTTTTATCAACCCCGTTGTCAAGATGATGCTGGCAGCAAGTCTTTTCAGTAGTTCTAGACGCTCGCTAAAAGTGAACATAGATCCTCCATTAAATCCTCAGGTCAGTTAAACTCCGTATGGTCCGCAAAAATGTCACTACCGAGACGCGGGTACTGGCACCATGCTCCACCCTCCTTTATTCCATACTTTGTCACACGACAAATTCGAATGCAGGCGGAATATGGGAAGGTGGCCTCTGTCCATCGGTGAAACAAATATGAATTCATTGTCACCGACAAATAAATTGATCATCGCCCGCAAATCATCCAGCGCGACAGAACCTGTAGTCATATTCTGCGAATTTTCGGTTACGCGTGTCGTCACATTGTCGTCCAGCATCTGCGTTGGCCCGTACATTACGTGTGGCCCAAGTGTGTATTGATGATTTTTAAAAAATTCTCGCGCATTCTCATCCATGTGGCAGTGGACGGCGGTTAGATCCGGCAAACACGCTGCGCCGTCCATGGTGCTGGTTCCATACACACAGTGCGCAGAATTTTTTTGGACGGGAATACCATGCTTTTCCACTCCCGCGAACAGGACACCTACGGACGTGCAGATACCCCGTGAAGGTCCCACCCCACCTGCCAGGGCGTAACCTAGAGGACATTCTTGATCGGGCGTGATCTTAGTGAAATTTCCAATAGTGACTAAGGCTATCCTGCCGAACTGGTTCGTGCCCAGCGCGTTTGTTCTGGAATAACAAATTGTACTACTGCCGACTGTCGAGTAGCCCTCTGGGCAGTTTCTCGACCACCCGTTAACCACCCGAGTTTGCTTGTCAAATAGATACAGTCCGTTCTCAACTCGCAGAACGGCTTTGGCATTTTCACTGACAAACACCGGGTGCAGACCGGAGTAATCTTTATAAATACCTGTCAGGCGCGGGTTGTTCGCGTCAGTATAGGTGCGGGTCGGAGACTCAAAGTGCCCTAAGATAGGTTCATAATGCCCCCAGGTTTCGAAAATGCCGGACGCGAACGGCTGAAACGGCGCTATATCGCGCCCGTTAATCACAATCAGGTCATCTCTGCCGAAGTTCTCGTCGGTGTCTTCGACTTTGTCCTCCAGCCTGCGCACGCAAACATTTCTCGGTAGAGCGTACTCGGTTACCCTCCCTCGGTAATTCGCTGGAACATCCGCGGGGTCGGTTACAAGGTGGTAATAGCCAGTCGGACAGTTGCCTCTGTAATGTTCCGGTACTGTATAGGCCGCCTGGGCAACCTCCGTGAGGCTGGCTGCCATAACGGCGCCAGCGAGAAACTGTTTTATCGCCTTCGGGCACTCATAAAAAGTACGCATGGTCGCTCCATTGATTTGAATGGTTGGTTAAGTCCCTATCACGTGCTTTCGCCCGATGGTTACCGGACGAGTGATCTCAAACACTTATACAGAAAGGTTGGTCAGAACAGGACAGATGATCGGTGATTTAAAAGTGGTACTCCGCCCCCAGCTGCCAAAAACGACCGCGCACGTCGTACACCCCGGCGGCCGTGCCAGAGCCCAGGGTGGCCGTGCGACTGGGGCTGGGAACGTAGGGAGGCTGTCTGTCAGTCAAATTTTGCACCCCTAGGCTGATCCGGGTGTTGCGCTCCATTTTGCCGGCGAGACTCAGCGCGCGGCTTATATAAGCGCTCCAATAGGTCATGGACGGCAAGTTGTTATTGCTGCGGATATAGGGCTCGATGGAGTCGTTTTCGATAAGGGCACTCCCGAGATACCGCCCGCTTAGCGCGATTTGCCAGGGGCCTTGGGTGTACCCCAGCAGATAGCTTGCTTTCCACCGTTGAGCACCGGGCTCATTGATGCGGTTGATTCGCTGGCCATTGGCTTCCTGCAATAATCGCTCGGTGTAGGTGATCAGTACCCGATTCTGCAGGTGTCCACCGCCGATAGCCAAAGTGGAATCCAACTCGGTATCCATACCGCGGGTGCGCAGCTTCGCAATGTTTTCCGGCCCCAGCTGTAGGCCGAGAAAGCGGAAATTATCAGCTTCGCCACCGCGGTTTAAGCCGCGGCAAAGAGGGTGGTTGGGAAAGTCCGCGCTGCTGTAGCAGCTGCGCAGTTTGAAATTGGGGTCGACATTCGCAATGGCGTTGCCCAGGTCGACATCGAACCACGATACCTGCAGGCTGAGGTTGCTCCAGGGTCTATAGGCAAACCCCAACGTGGTGGTGTGTGCCTTTTCTTCCTCTAAATACGGATTGCCGGACACTTGCATCGGCACCGTCAGTTCCTGCGCAGTGGGCATGTAATCTGACTCAATCCCCAGGCTGCGGCAATTTTCTCGCACCTGAGCCGACACCACCGAGCCGGCCGCGCAGGGATCCGAAATGGGGCGATTGCTGCCAGTGGGCGGCAAATAAAATTCGCTGACATTCGGCGCGCGTATGGCAAGGCTTTTTCTGGCGTACAGATGGGTTTGCGGGGTGAGACTGAGATTGAGTCCCGCATTCCAACTGTGTGCCGACCCTATTGAGTCGTAATCCGAAAGGCGATAGGCCAAAGACATCTCCACCGCCTCCACCAGGCGGCCTTTGAGCAGGGGCACATACAGCTCGGTGAATAGCTCGCCGATTTCAATCTCCCCATTGACGGGATTGAGCGCAACCGAGGAAATCAGTCCGGCGCGCGTAAGCGGGTCCACTGTCGACTCAACGGATTCCTTGCGCCAGCCCGTGCCGACCACCGCAGCCAAATCGCCAGCGGGTAACGGTGTCAGCGGTCCCTGCAATCGCCATTGCCATTCCTTCATCTGGAACTGCGCGCCATAGGTCTGTTCCGCTCTCACAAATTCTAAAGCGGCAGAGGAAATTCCATCCCCGGAAAATAAATTCACCGGCACGCACCCCATGGCCCTGGCCGCTTCGACCGCACAGCGGTAGCTGCCTGGATTAGCCGGGTCTTCTTCCAGGTTGAGTGCCCAACTCATCCGTGCCAGGTGGTGATGACCGCTGGAAGTCTGCGAAAAGTCGCTGCGACTTTCCAAGTAACTCAGATCGCTCGACCAATGTCCGAATGTAGTTTCCATACCCGCGAGGACCCGCCAGTACTCCCGGTCCTGTTGATAAATCCTCGGTCCCATCTCATTGAGCCGCCGGGTGTAGCGGATCTGGGGTGGCAGCGGCATCCCATTATCAAGCCAGGTGCGCAGCACTTCATCGGGAAAAAAAGGGTAGCGGGGCGGCAGGCTGGTATTGGGGATATTCAACACTGTGGCGGCTTCCTGCTGATTGGAAGAGTCGTGAGCGCCGCCTCCCAGTTGCGCATAAACACGCATGTTTTTACTGAGTTCGAATGAACCCGTCAGTTGGCCCTGGCTACGCTCCAGCGGAACATACAATTGCCTCTCCCGCGCTGCGTTGTAGCCGTGCGACAAAACATTGTAATTTTCCGTCCATAGCCCGTCCGCAGACGGAACCAGCACTTGGTTGTTAGCTGCAAAGATGGTTCCCGCTGGGGTGAACTGGCTGTGGGCGTAGCGATCGCCCAGACGCTCCGCATGTGCGGAAAATTCTCGCTCCCTTGCCCAGATCGCCTGATTTTGGTCCCACCTAAGGTTCAAGGCGAGGTGGCCTCTGTGATCCGAGAAGGGAGATCCTGCAGATAAACTAAGACCGGTTTCTTCGCCATCATTTTCACTGCTGATTCCATAAGTCGCTTTAAGCTCGGCGCCTTGAAATTCGGAGCGAGTGATGACATTGATCACACCGGCAATTGCGTCCGATCCATAAACGGCCGTAGCGCCGCCGGTATAAACCTCCACTCGCTCAATCCAATCCATGGGAATGGTATTGAGATCCGCAGTGGTGGGATTCAAGGGGTCCCCGCCCACCAGGCGCTTGCCGTTCAGCAAAACCAGGGTGCGATTGGGACCAAGGCCTCGCAAGTCCGCCGTGCTGAGGCCGCCATTCAATGTACTGCTGCCGCCGGTCGACAGGGAATTTGAGGCTCTGCCCGCCTGATGGATTCCCTGAAGAAAGGACGCGGTTCTCGATGCCAAAGGGATCCTCTGGAGTTCATCGG
Organism: Marinagarivorans sp. UBA5870; assembly: GCA_002432555.1. Next base: position 387 of record DJFO01000053.1, on the reverse strand, counting down.
ACGTCCAGTGGGTTACCGGCAGAGCTGTCGCGTCCGCGGTGGGCAAAAAGGAACCTGTGACCACTACCTCTGTTAGCGCTTCCGAACCGGTTAGCGCGGTCGCGCCTGCCAGACCGGGAATCGCCTGACCCAGAAAAAAAACGACAAATAAAACGGATAATACCGGTCCAGGGAGTTTGCGGGAATTCGTGCGTGTCATTGGCAGAAACATTCTCCTAAGCCTCCTGCTGAACTGCCGTAAGTCGGGGACCACCGAAGAACAACATAACAGGCGCTTTCAGCAAAAGTGAAATTGTTAACATATGTGGCAGGCTCGGTCTGAGCGACCAGGCGTTGTGTTTATACTTTTTAAGTAACGGGGTAAATGGAATTCATGCAATCCCATAT
>DJFO01000314.1 GCA_002432555.1 Marinagarivorans sp. UBA5870 | reverse complement strand
GCAGGTAACACACCGAGAGCTCCACGGCTTCGGCGCACAGGCTGTGCCAGCGCGAGTCCCGCTGATTTTCGAACGCCTGTCCAATAAACCATTCCTTATGCTGCCAGGTATAGTTGCGCCATTTTCCACCATTCATGGAGTATTCGCCCTGCACCGCGCCATTGTCGGAAAAAGCGAGTATATGTTCGGTGGTGGCGGGGCGCGGGCTGCCGTGGGATATCTGGGGGTGGGAATAACGGGTAAATAACAAGCCTTCCCAGTGGAGTGTTCTGCTCGACAATTCGACCTTGCCCGGATGAAATTTTTCGTATTTTTCCGAATTGACGTAGCTGGGGCTGGATTTTGACGCCATATCTGAATCCCTCAAATCAGCAGTTTTATAGTCGTTATAACCGGTGTGGCGCCAGCCATCTTAGGGAATCGCTTACGAGAAGGCAACACGGGCACTTTTGCCCACGTAACGACTTTTTTGAGAACGCTAATTCCGTCATATTTCTTTCAATCGTTCAAACTCTCGAGTGAATACTCGACGGCGGATTTGCTTTCCCGGTTCAGCAATATTCTGGGATATGTGCGCAAGAAATCCAGCACTCGGGGTGCTGCGGATTTTTAACATAAGCACCGTGGGAATTCCGGAAAATACTCACACCAAAACTCACTCACTTTTTAGGAGCTTTATCATGAAACTTAAACTTGCCAAAATTCTGCTGTGCACCGCCCTCGGATTGTCTGCCAACCTGGCGAGCGCCGTATCCTTCGATTCCACTTGGGCGGCATTTCGCAATAATACTGCCGGGACTACGTTTTTTGTTCTGCCGACCGCCGCCAACCACTTTTGTTTTTTGACAGGGGTCACCGTGCAAGAAACCGATGTCAGCACCGAGACGGCCCAATGCCGTCTGCGAACCAGTAACGGCACTTGGCTGCTGGAGGCGATCCTCGGCTTTAACGGCGATGCGGATGTTCGCTGCGAAGCCCAGTGTTATAACAATTGATCTCGGCGTGATGTCGAGTTAACCCGTTGCGGGATGTGCCGTCCCGGTGCATCCCTTTTTTTACCAGGAGGTCGATATGCGAGTGGTTTCCACAATAGGTACTTTGGGCGTTGTTATAGTCGCTCTCGGGCTGCCGATTTGTTTTTTTTCCACATCTCCGGCCGAAGCGCCAGTGGTTTCCACGGTTGCTGCTGCAGCACCGGTCAGCGGCCCGGTCGCGGCTGTGGCGAAATTGCAGGCCCAGATGAAATCAGGCGAAGGGGACGTCTCTCCGACGGCGGCGACGCAGACGGAGCAACATCAATTAAAGGAATTGGCGGCTCGCCTGCAGGCGCTGGAAAACCGTCCGGGCCCGGACCAGGCTGCGGAACCGGAAAAATCCCTTACGGATGAAACGCGCATCACCGAGGCCGAAGTCGAACAATGGATCGACCGCAGCTTGGATTTCATCGACTTCGATGCCGAAGCCACGGAATCCGCACGTGCCACGGCGCGGCACAGTTTGTCGAATAACCCGGATATCTTATTGGACGATATGCAATGCGGCGAAGGCGTCTGCCGCGCCGCTTTTACCCACGTCAATGGCAGTCAGCCGGATGTGGCCAAACTGTTCGGCGCGCCACCGTTTACCGGCGAGGGTTTTACCGTGACGAAACCGGATGGCCGGGTCATGATCTACTTCGCCGAAGATGGCAAATCCCTAGAGGCCATTCGCCAGCAATTGGCCGATGTCTCTTCTTCACCTTAGGCCTTTAGGTGTTGACCTGCGGCCGGTCGGCGCCGGTGTGAATGCGCGTCGATCGGCGATTTTCTCGGCGCACTGCGGGCAAACCCTTCCTCAGATACCGCGCTCACAATTTCCAGGGCCCGCCATCCCGGAACACTTCTTGCCATAACCCCCGCACAAGGCTTTTTTCGGCCCGGTCAGTCAAAAAACCGTCGCGAGCGTTCTATGGCAGTTTCGTTATTCCAGCACCTGAAATCGGTTCCCGGCACCATGACCCGCGAGTCGTCTATGCGCGGCGCGCGGGCTCTGTGGCATGGCAATCTTTCGGTGCCGCTGTTGTTGATGATGTTCCTGGGCATGATGATCCTGCCCCTACCGGCGGTGCTGCTCGACGCGTTTTTTACCTTCAATATTGCCCTGTCGATAGTGGTGTTGCTGGTGAGCGTCTATTCGATGCGACCGCTGGATTTTGCCGTTTTCCCGACGATCCTCCTCGTTTCCACGCTCTTGCGCCTCGCCCTCAACGTCGCTTCCACCCGAGTGATCCTGCTCGAGGGTCACAACGGCCATGACGCGGCAGGTCAGGTGATCGCGGCTTTCGGTGAGGTAGTGATCGGCGGCAATTACGCCGTGGGTTTCGTGGTGTTCCTTATCCTCACCATCATTAATTTCGTGGTGGTCACCAAGGGCGCCGGACGGGTTTCCGAAGTGAGCGCGCGGTTTACCTTGGACGCCATGCCCGGCAAACAAATGAGCATCGATGCGGATCTGCGCGCGGGCCTGATCGACAAGGACGAGG
>DJFO01000078.1 GCA_002432555.1 Marinagarivorans sp. UBA5870 | reverse complement strand
TCTTCGCGTTGCGCTTCAGTACTGCCACTACTACAATCTGAACTTCAAAAAGTCCGCACCACACTTGCCTATGGAAATCCGTTACCGCGCTGTCATATGGAAGCTCGCCTGGCTCCTGGTTACTATATTGATAAGTTCCTGTACCACCACCGCGCCTCGGCAGCCGATGGAAGAGCTTCAACTCCAGACAACCACAGACGAAAACCTGGCGTTCCTGGTGCGTCCTGCTGCCGCAGCTTTTTCTCTAGGATTTCTCTCTGAAGCCTTCAACGAGCCGGCCGACGGCGACGACAAGGTGCTGACACTTTCGTTTGTCCGCCGGCATCAGGGATCCCAGATACTTCGACTGGATTTTTACAACCCCGAGTGCAACGGGTTGATCAGTTACGCTATCCATAAATCCCTCAAGGCGGGCACGACGTCAAATACTTCGACAATCAAATCGCAGTCACCGAACACATTGAAGTTCACATCACTCCTCTCGATGGCAAACTATATCGGCTCGATATTAACGGAAAAGAGCTGACTATTGCCTTACGAGATGACATTGCACAAATCGACGCGAAGCTTCGGGGCGGCACGAAGATCAGATATAGCGGCTTGTATCTGAAAAAGCAGTCGAGCAAATGAAACGCAGCATACCGGCCATTCTCTTGAACATCCGTAGCGTTACAGTCGAAGCTTTTTATTTACATCACACTCCGGTCAAACGAAGCATTTTTCGCATCAGGGAACCCGACCGATTAAACAATTAAATCACGTCCGGCTTAGATACAAAGGAAATTCCGTATGAAATATTGGCTGTTGGTTGTGGCGCTTTGCTGTTGTTGTGTAAATGCCGAAACTTTCGAGAGAGGTCTCAGCTTCTATCAAGCGGGCAAATTCCCTGAAGCGCACGCCGTCTTTAGTGAGTTGGCTCAGCTCGGAAACGAGCAGGCCCAGTTCAACATTGGCGTGATGCACTTGCGAGGAGAGTTTCTGCCGCGAGACACGAGCAAAGCGCTCGCTTGGGTTTCTCTTGCAAGGGAAAATGGCTCGGAAAACGCTGGCGGGGTCCAAGCTCTGCTTGAACAGAAGCTGACAGCTGAGGAGAAACAAGAGGCACAGCGGTATCTGCAGGAACTGCGCACGCAATACGGCACTACCGTGATTTCCCACAAACTCATGCCAATCTTTAAGACGACTGGCACACAAGTAAGGTCGTCTCGCCGCAGCTATTTCCACACACCGGAATATCCGAAGAGCCTATCCAAACAGCGAACACCTCCTACGGGATGGGTTGACATGCAGTACGTCGTTGGCAAAGATGGTTCTACCCGCTATTTCAAAGTGGTTTATGCGCCTGTGGATGCTCTCGGCCACGCGACACTGGAAGCTCTGAAACAATCGACGTATGAACCTGCTAGCACGCCCCGTGGCCCTACACTCGAGTTTGGTAAACGGCACCGGCTTGTCTTTAAGCTGGCGGGGTCAAAGCTCAATCTAGAAGAATTGCAAAATTCGGTTAAAGAACAAAAGGAAGCAGCCCAGCAGGGCACGACCGAGGAAAAGCTTGGCTTTGCCTATAGTTTGGTCGCACTCCACGAAAGCTATGGGCGCACGGAGGGATTCGACAAGATCGAATGGGAAAACTCCAATGTTTGGTTTATCAAAGCCGCTCAATCCGGTGCGCCGCTGGCCAAGTATCAACTCGGACTCAACACCTTGAACGGCGACCAGTGCGATGTCGACTACCAAAAAAGCCTTTTGTGGCTGACCTCCGCCGCGAACGATAATGTTTTGGATGCGCAATTCGCGCTTGGTTATGAACTCATCGCAGGCGTCCGCTTCGAGCAGAATATGGCTGAAGGAAAAAAGCTGCTGCAGAAGGCGGCAGACTTCGGACTGCCGGAAGCGCAAGTCTTGTTTGCCTGGCTGCTGGCGACACACCCCGACGCCAATTTCCGCTCCACGCCGGAGGCCACCCTTTACCTGGCCAAGATCGATCCGGCAAAATTCAACGATCAGCGCAGTTATCACGAAACCGCTACAGCCGTTGCCCTAGGCAAGCAGGACTGGAAGGCGGCCGAAGAACACCTACGAGCATTGGCGAAAATAAACGAAAAATACCAAGCGGCGCGCGACCGGGAAACCGTTTTGGCCCAAGCCCTCGTGGCGCGGCAAGTTTATTTGGAAGCTCCCTGAACGCAGGGACTTCGGACACTCAGGAGTGAGCGCACCATGGAAATGATTTTCCGGCCTGCAGAGCCGGGCGATAAAGATCGTATTTGCCAACTCCTCAGCCTGCTCTTTGAGCAGGAAGCGGAGTTTTCACCCGATTACGCCGCGCAGGCGCGCGGAGTCGACCTTATTTTGCAAAATCCGGATCAGGGAATGTTTTTTGTCTGTGAATGCGACGGTGAGGTGGTCGGAACCGTTTGCATGCAGTTTCTAATTTCCACCGCGTTGGGTGGGAAGGTGGCGCTGCTGGAAGATTTTATTGTCGAACCTGCGCTGCGCGGGCGCGGTGTGGGTCATCAACTGCTCCAATTCTCTCTCGAACACGTGCGCCAGGCCGGTTGCCTGCGGGTCACACTGCTGACGGACGGGTCGAACGAACGCGCGCAGCACGTGTATCGACAACATGGCTTTCAGGCCTCGCGGATGCTGCCGATGCGCTTGAAGTTTTAGGCAGTCATTTGGGGTGGGGTCGGTCGGATTTCCCAGCGCCAGAAAAACTGCCCAAAAAAATTACTCCAAATAGCGCCCCAAAGTCCGCCGCACGAACTCGCGCATTTCATGGGTGGACTGTTTGTCTAAACCTTCGGCGTATTCGAACAGCGGCATAAAGAGCTCCTGGTCGTCGACTTTGTCGCGCACGCGAAAAGGCGCTTCGCGCTCAGCGATCGCCGCCCACTCTTCCCGCACTATGCGCCAAAATCCGCCGGTCTTTTTCCAATACGCATCCCCTGCGGAAAAATCGAAACCGGTGATTCTCTGATAGCGGTTCACGCCGAGCTCCTTGGCAACATAGGGCCGGTCCGCCGCGGGTTTACCCTGCGGCGTCAGCTTCAGTTTGTAGTTTTCCTCCTCCTGCACCCAACCGTCCGGCAATATAGTGTGGCGATTGTAGCCCTCCAGAACTTGATAATCGCTGCGCACGCTGTGCTCGCGCCGCGGCAACGGGCGCCAGGTCAACTCACTTTTCCACGTGGAAAAATTCGGTTTATGTTCCCAGCGGCCGTAAGATTCGTACCGCGGAGAATCGTCCACCTGGTACACCGCTTGGGCCCATGTGCCCTGCACGGCTTTGCGCGGCTGCGGCTGCTTTTCCCAAACATTATTGCCGGCGTAAACGAGCAACTCGCGTTTCTCGTACTGCCAGTCCTGACGCCAGTGTTTCATCACCATGGGGCCGACCACCTCTTCCCCCTGCTGAAAAAACATCACCATTATGTGCTGCAGGCTGATGAAATCTTTTTTGTCCTCGACCACATAAATATATTCCGTGCCCCAGGACTGGTAGGGCCTGTCCGGCGTGAAGCCCGGTAGGTAACCAACGGTCTCGAGAAAATCAAACGTTGTGCGATAGGGGCCGGCCATGGCGAGAATGGCTTGGCGATCACGCTCGAAGGGATCGAGCTTGGGGTCTTGCAATTTCAGCCAGCCGGGGTGCGGCTGGCGATCGAGCTCGAGTTTCGCCCCGGTGGAGGTACCGCCGCGCGGCACAAAACCGCACTCTTTGAGGGTCGGCCAGCTAAAGGTATAGAACCTCTCGCCGGGACAGTCCGCGGTTTGCTGCGGGGCCTTTTCATAGGCCTGCGCTGCCGCGCTTAACAGTAGCGCCAAAACCCAATGGAATTGCACAACAAGCTTCGCCATAGGAAAATTTCTCTCGTGCGGTGGGGAATGCGCCTGAATACCAGCTCCGGGGCCGCTTGTCACTCCCGAACCCGGCAAAACGCGAAAAGTTCCAGCGAGCGCGCTCGACGGGTATACTCACTTGCATACAAGTTTGAGTGGAGGAAATCGCGTGAGCAGTAAAACCGTCGGCTGGACCCTTGCAGAATGGCGCACCGAAATTCAGCGGCAACCGGGCGCGGCGCGCGACCTATTGCGGAGTCTGCGCGCCGGGCTCGACCCAGAGGACAACGCCTGGATCCATTTGGCCTCGACGGAGGAATTGGACAGGCAACTGATGGCCTTGGGCGATGCCCCCAACCTGCCGCTTTATGGTGTCCCCTTCGCGGTGAAAGACAATATAGACGTGGCGGGCATGCCGACCACCGCGGCGTGTCCCGCGTTTGCTTATGTACCCGGGGCGGATGCCGCAAGCGTCGCCCGGTTGAGAGCCGCGGGCGCGGTGGTGCTGGGCAAAACCAATATGGATCAGTTTGCCACGGGCCTCGTCGGCACCCGTTCGCCCTACGGCGCCGTGCCCAATAGCTTTCATCCCGATTACGTCGCCGGCGGTTCCAGCTCCGGCTCCGCCGCCGCGGTCGCCGACTACCAATGTTACGCCGCCACGGGTTCCGACACCGGCGGCTCCATCCGCCAACCCGCCGCCTTCACCGGCCTCGTCGGCATCAAGCCCACCTATGGCCG
>DJFO01000266.1:10308-11994 GCA_002432555.1 Marinagarivorans sp. UBA5870 | reverse complement strand
AATCAATTCGCCCGGCTGCCAGCCGGAGGTTTTCGCATTGAGGTCGGTGAGGCCGGTGGAAATACCGGTGATATCGCTGTCTGCCCGGAACAGGGCGTCGATTTTTTCCACCGCCGCCTTGAGCAGGGTATTCACGTCGGCGAAGCCGCCCTCTTTGGGGCGCTCCTCGGCGATTTCCATCACCTTTTTTTCGGCCAGCTGCAGCAGGTCGTCCGCGCCCAATGGGCCGGGGTTGTAGCTCGCCCGGCTGATTTCCGTCGCGGCGGCAATCAGTTGGCGCAAAGTGGAGCGCTCGCGCACTATGCGCGCGTAAGCCGGCAGGTTGGCACTGCCGGCGACGCTGCCGGCGAGCTCAGTTAGGTAGGCGAGACCGCCGACCCCCGCCAGTTCGCCCAGGCGATTGAGAGCTTCTGCCACCGTGATCACATCGATGGGCTGGCCGCTCTCCAGCAACTGCGCCATGACCCCAAAAATCTGCCGATGGGCAGCCTTATAAAAATCCTGCCGACCGACGATCTCCGCGACCCCGTCAAAACCGGACGCGTCGAGCATCAGGCCGCCCAACACCGATTGCTCCGCCTCAATGGAGTGGGGCAACACCGGTTCGCTGGTGAGCGGCGGTCCGGCGGAATCGGCGTAATGGTCGGCGTCCGGAGAATCGAAGGGATTCATAAGATGTTTCCGCATTGGCTGTGCGCGTTAAAGCGTCTGAAACGCAAAAGGGCACCCGGGTAACAACCCGGGTGCCCTAATCTTAACCAAGCGCGGGCATGGCGTGTGCCCTGCGATTACTGCGCTTCTATGACGATCTTGACGGTCTGGATTACGTCCACGTGCAATTGCAGGTCGATATCGTATTGACCCACTTCACGCAGCGTACCGGAAGGCAGTTTGACTTCGGCTTTGGCCACTTCCACGCCGGCGGCGGTGATGGCTTCGGCGATGTCGCGCGCACCTATGGAACCGAACAGCTTGCCTTCGTCGCCGGCATTGGCGGTGATGGTCACCACCATTTCCTGGAGTTTGGCTGCGCGGGTCTCGGCGTACTTCTTACGCTCACCAGCGGCTGCTTCCAGCTCGGCACGGCGCGCTTCGAACTCGGCGATGTTGTTAGCGGTGGCGGTGATGGCCTTGCCCTGGGGCAGCAAGTAGTTGCGACCGTAGCCGGATCGCACAGTGACGCGGTCACCGACGGAGCCTAAGCGGCCAACTCTTTCGAGCAATATGACTTCCATTGAGCACCCCTTATTGATGGCTGTCGGAATAAGGCAGCAGCGCCAGGTAGCGCGCGCGCTTGATGGCGGTGGCCAGCTGCCGCTGGTAGCGGGCTTTGGTTCCGGTGATGCGGCTGGGAACGATCTTGCCGGTTTCGGAAACGTAGGCCTTCAGGGTTTCAAGGTCTTTGTAATCAATCTCTTTAACGCCTTCTGCGGAAAAGCGGCAGAATTTACGGCGACGGAAAAAACGGGCCATACTCAATCCTCCTCGTTCTCTAATTCGGCTTCATCTTCCAGACCGTCTTCTTCGGCTTCCACACGGGCGGTAGCTTCTTCTTGACGGCGTTCGGCGCGCTGCTTGCGCTCACGGCTCTCTTTCTCCGCCTTCATGATGGCGGACTCGCCGGTGACAGCTTCGTCGGCGCGCACAACCAGGTTGCGGAGCACGGCGTCGTTGTAACGGAAGTTG
>DJFO01000266.1:0-10279 GCA_002432555.1 Marinagarivorans sp. UBA5870 | reverse complement strand
GCCAGCTGGCGGCGGCCCCAGTCTTCCAAACGGTGGACCTGGCCGCCTGCGCCGGTCACGGCGGAGGTGTACCGCTCGACCATGCCGGGCACCTGCTCAGATTGATCTGGGTGTACCAGAAATACGATTTCGTAATGACGCATTGTCGCTCCTTACGGGTTAGTAGCCTCCCCCAAAATGGAGTGAGGCAAGGAGATGCCGGGACTAAAATAATACCGGCGGTTTTGGGGCGCGCAATTCTAAGAGCTTAGCGGGGAAAAAGCAACCATCTGTCTGACGGTCGTTCCGCGGCCCAGGCCACCGCGTGCGGTGCGGCCCCGGCGCCCTCGGTAATGATCACGGCAGGAGCGGAAAACCCGGGCGAGCAAGCAAGTGCTTTCGCGGCCGAGCTGGCCGCAGCCATTATTTTTTACGGGGATAATATCGTAAGATTGATGGAGGTCACGCCGGCACGACTCCAGCGGCCTATAGTTGCATATGCTATAACAAAATAATAACCAGGCCAGGCACATTCTCATGTACAAGAGCGCTCTGATAACCGGCGTCACCGGACAAGACGGGTCCTATCTCGCCGAATTTTTGTTGGAAAAAGGTTATATAGTTCACGGAATCAAACGCCGCGCCTCCCTTTTCAATACCGGCAGGGTTGACCACTTTTACCAAGATCCGCACATTGACGACACTCGTTTTTTTCTACACTACGGCGATCTCACGGACGCGTCCAATCTCACGCGGATAATTGCGGAAACTCAACCCAACGAAATTTATAACTTGGGTGCTCAAAGCCACGTTGCTGTCTCCTTTGAAGAACCGGAATATACCTCGGACGTGAACGCCCTGGGCACGCTCCGGCTGCTGGAAGCGATTCGATTTTTACGCCTGGAGCGCAAAACCCATTTTTATCAAGCTTCGACCAGTGAATTGTTCGGTAAAGCTCTGGAAATTCCGCAAAAAGAAACCACGCCTTTTTATCCGCGCTCGCCCTATGCGGTCGCCAAATTGTATGCGTACTGGATAACGGTGAATTACCGGGAGGCCTACGGTTTATATGCCTGCAACGGCATCCTGTTCAATCACGAAAGCGCCCGGCGCGGGGAAACCTTTGTCACCCGTAAAATCACCCGCGGGCTTTCGCGCATCGCTTTTGGGCTGGAGCCCTGCCTGTACATGGGAAATATGGATTCCCTGCGCGACTGGGGCCACGCCAAGGATTACGTGGAAATGCAATGGCTGATGCTACAGCAGAGCAAACCGGAGGACTATGTGATAGCGACCGGACTGCAATACAGCGTGCGGCAATTTATTGAGCTGGCGGCAAAAAAGATAGGATTAAAGCTGCAATGGCGGGGTAAAGGTCTTGACGAAAAAGGCGTGGTGCTGGCGGTGGATGGCAATATGGCACCGGCACTGAAACCCGGCGATATTATAGTGCGGGTCGATCCAGGTTATTATCGTCCTGCCGAAGTGGAATCTCTCCTGGGAGATGCAAGTCTCGCCCGGGAAAAACTGGGTTGGGAACCCAAATTCACTATTTCTGACATAGTAAAAGAAATGATGGACAACGACCACGAGCAGGCGCGCCGCGAAGCTATGATGAACAAACTGATTGCCGAAGAATCCCGGCAGGCGCAACCATGACCGTCGAAGTGCGACACAACGGCGCTCTGCTGGCAATCATCATCAAACAACAACCTGTGCAGCCAGGGGTGTCTTTCGTTACACAAAACGATAATTCGCTTCAGCTGGCGACCATGCAACACCCCGCGGGCAGGCAAATCCAGCCGCACTGCCATCATCCGGTGGAGCGCAAAATCTGGTACACCCAGGAGGTCCTGGTCGTCCAGAAAGGCACTCTGCGGGTCGATTTTTTTTCGCTTGACGGCGCTTATCTGCACAGCCGCCTCCTATTGGCCGGCGATGTTATTTTACTCACGGAAAATGCCGGTCACGGTTTCGAAGTGATCGAGGATCTGGAAATGCTGGAGATCAAGCAGGGACCCTACGCAGGCGACGCGGACAAATCGCGCTTTGCCAGACCCGAGAACTTTATTCCGCAAATTGTTGAATAAAACTATGGCCAACGACCACCCAATTACTGTCAACGAACCGCTCCTCGATGGCAATGAAAAACGTTACCTGATGGAATGCATCGATACCGGATGGATTTCCTCCGAGGGACCATTTATCGAGAAATTTGAGCAGGCCTTTGCCGCGCGGGTGCAGCGCAAGCATGCCATAGCCGTCGCCAATGGCTCATTGGCCTTGGACGCCGCCGTCGTGGCGCTCCGACTCGGACCCGGTGACGAGGTCATATTGCCGACTTTCACCATCATATCCTGCGCGGCAGCGATAGTCCGCGCCGGCGCCACCCCAGTATTGGTCGACAGCGACCCCGTGACCTGGAACATGGATGTCGCCCAAGTGGCTGCCAAGATAACAAGCCGCACCCGCGCAATTATGGTAGTGCACATTTACGGCCTGCCTGTCGATATGGATCCAATCGTCGGCTTGGCGCAAAAGCACGGGCTGGCGCTCATCGAAGATGCGGCGGAAATGCATGGGCAAACCTACAAGGGCAGACCCTGTGGAAGTTTCGGCGAGATCAGCGTTTTCAGTTTTTACCCCAACAAACACGTAACCACCGGCGAAGGCGGCATGCTGGTTACTGACGACGATCAACTGGCGGAGCGCTGCCGCAGCCTGCGCAATCTTTGTTTTCAGAAACATCAGCGCTTTATCCACGAGGAACTGGGCTGGAATATGCGCATGACCAACATGCAGGCCGCTATAGGCTTAGCTCAGTTGGAGCGCCTGGACGAGTTTGTCGCGCGTAAACGCCGGATGGGAAAAATTTACGACGGTGAATTACAGACCCTAACGCAGGTGCAACTGCCACTCGCCAGCACCGCTTTCGCTGACAATATTTACTGGGTTTACGGCGTCTGTCTGGCCACTGAACTTGCAGATGCCAAGCGAATGATGCAGGCGTTGCAGCGAAAAAATATCGGCACCCGGCCGTTCTTTTGGCCGATGCACGAACAACCTGTTTTGCACAAAATGGGCTTGTTCGACGGAGAATCTTATCCGGTAGCAGAAAATCTTGCCCGCCAGGGATTTTACCTGCCCAGTGGCCTCGCATTAAGTGAGCAACAGATGCAGCGCAGCGCGAGCGCGCTACGCGAAACCATCGCAGAGCTGCGAGGCGCACAATCATGAGCGTGTTCGGCAAATATTCCGGTTACTACGACCTCCTCTACAAGGACAAAAATTATCCCGTCGAGACCGATTTTGTCGACCTGCTTATCAAACGCTTCAATCCTCCCGGTCGGCGGCTGCTCGAGTTGGGCTGCGGCAGCGGCGGCCATGCCTTTGAGCTGGCCCAACGGGGCTACTCCGTGCACGGGATCGACTTGAGCCTGGATATGCTGAATATTGCCAAGCAGCGGCAAGCGGCCGACCAATCGGGCGGAGTGGAGTTTTCCCAGGGGGATATACGCGCGTTTCAGTTGGGCAAACGGTTTGACTGCGTCATTTCCCTCTTCCACGTCATAAGCTACCTGCCGACACTAACCGACATCCGCGACTGCTTGTTGCAGGTAAACCGGCACCTCGAGCCCGGCGGAACCTTCATTTTCGACGTTTGGTACGGCCCCGCCGTGCTTACGGTGAAACCCGCCGTGCGTATCAAACGCATGCAAAACGATACTATCGCCGTCACCCGCATCGCCGAACCCGTCTGGCACCCAAACGAATGCTGGATCGATGTCCGTTATAAAGTGTTTATTCGGGATTTGCGCACCGGGCAGATCAACGAACTGGAAGCGGAAGTACACCGCATGAGGTACCTGTCGATTCCCGAAATTTCTCTCCTCGCCGATTTGTGCAATTTTCAAGTGCTGCACATTTGTGAATGGCAGACGAACAACCCGCCGAGCGAAAACACTTGGGGGGTGTGCTTTGTATTGCAGAAAACGGCCGAGGCCCCGTAGATTGGACGGCCCGCCCCCAAACCGGTAGGGCTATCGCTGTAACGAAAGCACACCGATGCCCATGGCCACCAGCAGCGTTCCGACCACTTTTAGAACCGTCAACGGCTCCTTGAAAAGCAGCACCCCTGCAAACAAAACGAGAATATAGGTCAGGCCGGAGAGGGGGACGGCGTAGCTCAATTCCAGCCGCGCGAGGGCAAAAAGCCAAACCACGGCGCCGACGCCGAAAAAAATGAACCCCGCCACTATGACCGGGTTAAACAAAACGGTTTTCAGCGTGGAGAAGAGATTGCTGGAGCCATCGATAACAATCGTGTTCATGCCGTACTTGAAAGCAATCTGCCCAACGGCGGTGAGCAGACAGGATAGGAATACCAACATCAAACTTTGCATTTTTCTTCCACTTCGGCGGCGCCCTCGAAGCGCTGCTGCCATAAGGTGCGCAGGTATTTGCGCCCCCGCTGAAAAAACCCCCAGACATTGGTGGCCGTTTTCGACTCGCCGCGCTCGCGTGGCGTGAGCACATAAGGCACTTCCACCACAGTCGCGTGCTTGCGTTTGATTAAATAATAGATCAGACCGATGAAATATTCGCCATAGTCGCCGCTCAAGCGGTAATCCTGGATAAGTTCGCGTCGCAGCGCAATAAAGCCGCTCGACCAGTCGCGAAATTTGCAGCCGAGAAACCACCCTCCCAGAATGCTCAGTACCTTGCTGAGAAACAGCTGCAGTGTCAGCAGCGCCGTTACGGCGCGCGCGTCGCCGCCCCCGCGCACATAACGCGAACCGACAGCGACATCCGCACCCGCGTCTATCGCCTGCAGCAGCGCGGGTATGCGCTCGGGCGGCATCGACAGGTCCACGTCCATCCACATGACCAACCGACCTCTGGCGACTTGCAGCCCACTGTTGAGCGCGCTGGTCAGACCCCGTTCGCTGGTGCGGTGCAGCAGCACAACCTTGGGATGCGCCTGCGCGTAATTGCGCACCAGCTCCCAGGTGCGATCGGGCGAGTCGTCGTCGACCACTATGGCCTCATAGGGCAGCCCTAGGCATTTTTCCAGTTGGTCGAGCAGGAGCAGAATATTTTCACTTTCGTTATAGGTGGGCAAAATAATGCTGAGGTCGGGGTGGACGGCGCAGTTCATTTATTTGACCTCCGGGAGAGAAAAATGCACGGGCGGACGATTTTCGCCAAGGATTTGACGATAGGTCCAGCCCTCCTCATCCGTGAAGACATAGTTGACGGTGATACCGCCGGCTTGGGGTATATAATCCACTTCCAATTCGATTTCGTGCTTGCCGGCCGTCAAAGGTGTGATGACGACGACTTCACGGAAATAATTTCTTTCCGTCGATTCTGTGACCAAATTGCCATCGACACGCAAACGTACCGGCCACCCGCTGAAAAGCTCCCACCGTATATCCCGCGCCGCGCCGGCGAGATGCAACTCGGTTTTGAACAGCAGACGCGCCGGCTCCGCTAAAGTGACCTGCCCGCGCCGCGCCACCAGGGGCGACTCTTTGCTGTAAGGAAAGTAGAGGGAGGGCAATTCCTGTGCGCCCGTTGAGGGAGGATCCAGCTGCACCATTTGCACGTGGGGATCCTGCGGCGGTTCCACCCAATACGCCAAGGCTTCGCCTGCCCCCCAGAGGGTGGCCAGAAGAAGCGCAAACCGCGGCAGGATTTTGCGCAGCTGAGCGCGCTGCGCGAGCAACAAACGCACAGCGTTAAAACCGAGCAGGTAAAAGACGAACATGATGGAATAGGTATACCGCGGCTCTCCGGTAAACAAGTAGCTCACCAGCAAAGTAATGCCGAGGATCGACAAGAGTAAGCTGGCAAAATATCGTTGCGGCTGTTTCAGGAAGGGCCACAACCAGAAGTAGAGAAACGTCAGGAGGAAGAGGCCGAACTTGAACTTGTCCCACAGGGGCCGGAAGAACTTGAATCCCGGGGCGTCGTCCCGACTCGGCAGCATATCGGCAAAAAAGAGGTGGCCGATGTGCTCAAAGTTCTTCACCAGGCGGGCGGGGTCGTGCAGGATAAACTGCCAGCCGAGGTTGTAGTAATAATCCTGTTGAAAATAAGGAACTGTGGAGTTAAATGAGCCCTGCTCGGGCTTCCAAGAAAGCGCCGGCACTATCACATAGTTGTGCCAGCCGTTGTACCGCACGTCGATACGATAGTACCGCGAATTGGCAATGAAGAAATCGAGCCCACCGTTGGCGGAGAGACCTTTCACCTTGCCGCCGGAAATCCTCGCCACTTCGCCCATCGCGAGAAAAATCAGCAGGAAAAAAACCGTGGAGAACACGGCCGCCTGGATAAAAAACTCCCGTGTGAATTGCCGGCGCACCAGCAGTGCGATCACGAAGGCTAATCCGTAGGGTGCGATGGAGGGTCGCGCCGCCGCGGCCACCGCGAATACGGCGGCCGCGGCTATGAGTGCGCCGCGCGAGTCGCGGCAGTAGATCAGCGCTATTGCGATCACCAACAGGGGCGCGGAGAAGTTCTCCGACAGCAGAAAGGCGTTGAAATACCAAGCGGGAAAACCAAAGGCATAGACGGCGGTGGTAACCACCGCCCAGCCCGTCGCTTTATCGAACCAGCGCACCGCACAGCGGTGCAAGGCGTAGACCGAGCAGGCAAAGATGACGCAATTCAGAACGAGCAAAGTTTCGGGTTCAATCAATTCGGGATAACCCATCCACCAGCAGAGGCGGAAAAACTCCGCAAGATAGATGTGGTACATGGGCGGCCAGGCCATGAACTGGGTTTCGACAAAGGGGAAGCCGTTGATCCGATCTATGGCCCGGTTCCAGTACCCCAACATATCGTTGTAAAAAAAGTTGTTGTACGGGGCCAAATAGAAAACGTAAACCAAAAGGACCAGACAAGAGAGCAAGGCAATCGCGCCGGCGCACTTTCGAGAACTGCAAAATGAATGAAACGTTTTTACTGCAAACATGTTTTGGGAATGCCGGCAACAGGGCGCAAGCGCTGTCGTTAGCACCTATAAGATCTTGGCTTATTATTAGTTTATTGGTTTACGCCAACCGCAGCGTCTTATAACGATAGCTTGCTCATCGCGCAGGGGGCAAGCCTACCCGCGCAATACGGGAAGCGCATCACGACTTTTCGCGATTCGACCGTCTAGCACCGCAACAACGCCCCTAGCCGCCGGGGGGAAAGTACACCCACTGAGCCAAATTTCACTTTTTTTTTAAAAAGGTCGTTATGCCGGCGCAGCAGCAAAGGCGGCAGCAAAGATTTTTCCCGTGCTAAGGCAGTGAACAAAACCCGGCCAACGGTTACTTCCCACCTCCCATCGGCGCGCATATAACTTTTGGTGCTCGAATGGCGGCGCACCTGTGCGTCAACTAGACTAAAAACCATCCCGTCCTTGGGGAACCATGAGGTTTTTCAATGCCGCAAAAGAAGAAGAACAATCTGATACTGCTCGTCGATGTGGATACGCAGGCGCTGCGGCACTTGGGGACGCTGCTGCGCGACCACGGCGAGGTGGTCTTCGCCACCTCGGCAAAAACCGGCGCTTTCATGGCGCACCAGCGCAAGCCGGATCTGGTCATCAGCGCCTTGGACCTGGGAGATTCGAGCGGCATCGACTTGTGCAAGCGGCTGAAAAGCAGCCGGGAGACAAAAAATTGTACTCTGATGATGGTCGCCGCAGCGCGCGATGATGTGCGCGAGCTGGCGGCGCTGGAAGCCGGTGCGGTCGACTTTATAGTGCGCCCTTACAACGCCCAAGTTCTGCAGGCGCGAGTCAAGACCCATATCGCTCTCTCGCGCCAGCAAAACTTGCTGCAGGTACTGGCCGACCGCGACGGTCTGACGGAAGTCTATAACCGGCGCTATTTCGAGAACCAAGCGCGGGTGGAAGTAAAACGCCACTATCGGCAACAGCAAGCGATCACTCTCGCGCTCTTGGATATCGATCACTTCAAAACCTACAACGACGCTTACGGACATTTGCAGGGCGACATTTGCCTGCGGGAAGTGGCTCAGGCGGTGGACGCCGGGTCGCGCCGCCCCGGTGAATTCGTCGCTCGTTACGGCGGTGAAGAGTTTGTGGTGGTATTGCCGAACACCAATGCCCACAACGCCAAAAAATATGGCCGCTGGATTTGCGAGCAGGTGCTGTCCCTCGCTATTCCCCATGCCCACTCGACCACAGTACCCTTCGTCACCGTCAGCGCCGGCATCGCCACAGTGGTGCCGGAAATCGGGACCACCTTGGAGAATTTGATTATCACCGCCGACTCCGCTCTGTACCTCGCCAAGGAGTCCGGGCGCAATCAGTTCAAAGTGGCGACGATTGCCCACGAATCCGTCAAGGAAACGGGATGAAAATCCGCATGTGTTATGAGCCCGATTGATTCCGTCTTCGATCCGCGCAAACTGGAGGAACATATAACCAGGAGCGAGTCGCGCGCGGTGGCGATCCTCGACATAGTGCAACGGCTGGTCGACGCAGGTCTCAAGCCCGTCGCCGAGATCCGTGCCGTTTTTCACCTCGGCCAGCACCAGCAGGCAGCGCATCGGCTGCGCACCCTTTGCGGCAGCGTCGCCAACCTGGGCGGACGTCGGGTGTGCGAGGTTGCGGAAGAGTTGGAACAGTTGCTGGAGCGGGAGGCCGCGAATTTGGTGATTGATGAACTCATGAACTGTCTCGAACGTGAGTTCAACCAATTCCTCAAAAACGCGGAGCTGTGGCTGCACGCCCGGCGCCGCGCCTTTGATGTCTCCGGTAATCGCCCGAAAACCTGGGAGTTGCGCTTGCAACAATTGTTGGAGTGCCTGCGGCAAAACAATTTGCAGGCGTTCGACCTGTTCGAAGAGCTGGAAATGCAGTTGCGGCAGTTATTGCCGCCGACGGACTTTCTCGACCTGTATCAAGCACTGCAGGCGCTCGATTTTCCCACCGCCTTGCGCGTCATCGAAACCACAACCGCCGCTCGCGATGCACCCAGCGGCTGAGCCAATCCGNNCCTCCAGCCGATCGCCGACCTGCGGATCCGAGCGAAAACCGCGAAAACGAAACGGGATGGACGCGAGCTGTTTGCCGCGATTGATTTGCAGGGCGAAATGCAGGTGCGGCCCTGTGGAATACCCGGTGGTGCCGGAGTAACCGAGCAGTTGGCCCGCCCGCACCGTCTGCCCCGGCGTCACCTCTATAGCGTCGGGACTTAAATGGGCGTAGAGCGCCATAGTGCCGTTGTCGTGCAGAACCCGCACATAATTGGCTTCGTCGGCGTACTCTTCGCTCCAGCCGGACCGGCTAAAATGCCGCTCCACCTCCATCACCAGGCCGGCGTGGGCCGCGGTGATGGGCGTTTTGTCGGGCGTCACTATGTCGATGGCGAAATGCGACTCCAGATGCTGTTTATGGGACGCCTCGCCCATAAACGCCTGGCTGATATAAAAGGGACCGCCGCGGATGGGCGGTTCCAATTCCATGATGCCCACCGCATGGGCGTCCACAGGCTGACCGGGAACGACAAAATAGGTCCATTCGTAGGACCAGGACCGGTTGGGCTCCTCCGCCTCCAACTGCAATACGAATTGTTCCGCAAAGCCTGGCAATACCCAGTGGTGCGGCACTGGCTGACTGAACCGCAGATTGTCCTGCCGGGTGAACTCGATCCAAATCTCCGCCGGCCCGGCGGTTTGATTCACCGCGTAGAGCCGCGGGCGGNNCCCGGTGGTCGCGCTCGGTAAACACCAGCTGACGCTGCTCCACCGCCGTGCCGGCCGCGTCGCGGGGCGGTTTGTCGCTGATCACCCACCGGCCGTTTTGGTCGCGATATTTATATACATTGGCCGCCTCGACCACTCCCGCCAGCAAAAGCATGCTGCTCACGGCGGCCGCTGTGAGCGCGGCCCGCACGCGCGCGGCGGACGCTCGGGTAGTCCATACCGAAATCCATAAGCCGCGCAGCGAACACGCGCGGCACAGGGTTACCCGCAGCCAGCGCCGCGGGAGGAATTGCCCTCGCATTACCAACCTCTAACTCGTCTCCGAAATCAATTTTTCCNNTTCTCCCAGGTCGCGTTCCGCTTGCGCTAGGCCCGCCTCGAGCTCTGGGAGCGGCGTCGTCCGCCGCAGGGCGATTTCCAATTCTTGGATGCGCTGCGCCAGACAGTCGCCCCCGTAGTTCGCCACCACGCCCTTGACCCCGTGGAGTGTTTGCCGGGCGGTCTCCAGGTCGGCAAGCCGGATCTGCTGCAGGGCCGCGTTCAACGCAGCCCGCGTCTCGAACTCCAG
>DJFO01000274.1:1834-4172 GCA_002432555.1 Marinagarivorans sp. UBA5870 | reverse complement strand
TCCATTTCCACCAGTAACTGGTTCAACGTTTGCTCGCGCTCATCGTTGCCGCCGCCATGGCCGCCGCCTCTGTGGCGGCCAACTGCGTCTATCTCGTCGATAAAAATGATACAGGGTGCCTGCTTTTTCGCCTGGTCGAACATGTCGCGCACTCGCGAAGCACCCACGCCGACAAACATCTCGACAAAGTCAGAACCGGAAATTGAGAAGAAGGGCACCTTGGCCTCGCCGGCAATCGCCTTGGCCAGCAAAGTTTTGCCGGTCCCGGGCGGACCGGCCATAAGTACACCGCGTGGAATGCGTCCGCCAAGACGTTGGAAGCGGCCAGGATCGCGTAGATATTCCACCAGTTCCTGCACTTCCTCCTTGGCCTCGTCGACACCGGCGACGTCGGCAAAGGTCGTTTTTACCTGGTCCTCACCCAAGAGCCGCGCGCGGCTCTTGGCGAAACTCATAGGACCGCCGCGCCCACCTGCCCCGCCTTGCATCTGGCGCATGAAGAAGATAAAAACAGCGATGAACAGAAGAATGGGGAAACTCGCTACTAACAGCTGTTCCCACAGGCTCGGTGAGTGGGGTTCCGCCCCCTTGATCACCACGTTGTGCTCAAGCAAATCATCGACGAGTTTCTCGTCCCACAATTGCGGGCGGACTACCACGAACGGCGTGTTGTCGATGCGCACGCCGCGGATGTGGGTATCGTCAATGACGACTTCCCGCACCTGATTTTCCTGGACGGCATAGACGAACTGCGAGTAGGTCAGCTCGCCCTTGGGTTCGTGATCTTTAAAATTTTCAAAAACGGTGAATAGCACCGCCGCTATGACCAACCAGAGTACGAGATTTTTTGCCATGTCGTTCAATTTACGGCTCTCCTGAAATACCTCAATCGATATGGGGCTAAAAGTGTTTACGGACTTACTGCAGTATAGTCTGCCTTAACGTGCCGCCTTCGCCGGCGGCGAATCGAGGGGATCGACGGCTTCGCAGGCGCTCCAGCGCGCTGCGTGGCAATCAAGTCTCGGGCCGGAAACCCTTGCCCACCACGTAAACTTCGCGGGAGCGGGAGCGCGACGCGTCGGGTTTGCGCGTCGCGACCTGGGTAAATAGGCGCTTACATTCTTTCATCCACAGGTCAAACCCTTCCCCGTGGAACACCTTGCAAACGAAACTGCCACCCGGCCTTAAAACCTGCCGGGCCATGTCCAACGCCAGCTCCACAAGGTACATGGTCTTGGGTTGATCCACATCGGCTATCCCACTCATATTGGGGGCCATGTCGGAAATTACAACATCGACCGGCCGGCCTGCCAGCGTCTCCACCAGCTGGCCAAACACCTCTGCCTCGGTGAAATCACCCTGAATAAAGGTGACGTCGGCAAGGCTGTCCATCGGCAGTACATCGGACGCCAATACAAGCCCCTGGTCACCAACCAGCGACGCTACCACTTGCGACCAGCCACCGGGGGCTGCACCGAGATCGACAACTACCATGCCGGGTTTGAACAGCCGATCTTTATGCTGAATTTCCAGCAGCTTGTAGCTGGCGCGCGAACGATAACCGTCCTTTTGCGATTCTTTGACATAGTGGTCGTTGAAANNTGAAATGTTCTTGCAGCCAACGGCGGCTGCTCTTGGAACGCGCCATAAAAAACCTTGAGCCCCGCGGGGTGAGTGTCGCTACAATAGCGCCCGACACCTGCTTATCAGCGCTGCTTCTACCTTGTCTACCTTGTCGGCACAGCTGCGCCCGGTTGCGCCAGCTGCCATTGAAGCCGCGCTATTATTGCATTTGCGCCGGAAAAGTGAAGTTGAATCCTCTGTAGCAGCCCCATAGGCTGCGGCTATTTGTAAGGTTTTTGATCCATGACCGTCTCACCCGAAACCAAAAAGCGCTTCCGCACCATCGGCCACGGCCTTAAGCCGGTGGTCACTATTGCCGGTAACGGCCTCTCCGAGGGAGTGGCCACCGAATTAGAGCGCGCCCTCGAGGACCACGAACTCATCAAAGTCAAACTCGCGCTAGCGGACCGGGACGAGCGTCAGGCCNNCCTCATACCTCCAACGTTCAATAATTTTTGCCGCCATTAAGGCCGCCGGCACCCTGATCTGGGGCTCGCGATAGGCAATTGATAATAATTATTATTTGTATTAATGTGCGTTCACCTTTTTCATCGATCTCTGTGAGGTGACTGTGAAATCATTGCGGATCTGCATCTTTCTGTTGAGCGCCGGCTTGTGTGGCTCTGTCCAAGCGGCCGCACCCGACACGCGGGCGCTGACCAAAACCTACGCCGATCTCGCTCACGCCGGATTTGCCGACTCCCTTACCCAGGCC
>DJFO01000274.1:0-1803 GCA_002432555.1 Marinagarivorans sp. UBA5870 | reverse complement strand
CTTCAGCAATCCACCGGTGGACGAGTGGGAGGGCCAGGTCAATGCGTGGCCCTTGGACGAGGGGCTCATTGACTACGTGGCCGCGGGTTATCACCACGAAATGGGCAACATTGCGGCGACCGCCAATATAGTGGGTAATAAAACTCTCAAGATCGGCAACACGACTCTCGCGCTGGACCCCATAACCCCCGCNNCACGCCATCGAATTCCTTCTCTGGGGCCAGGACCGCAATGGAACGGGACCCGGCGCGGGTGATAGGCCTTACACCGATTTTGCCAAAGGTACCGCCTGCACCAACGGCAACTGCGACCGCCGCGCTCAATACCTCCAGGCTGCCATTGATCTGCTGGTGCAGGACCTGCAAACCATGGCGGCACAGTGGCAGGACGGCAGGGCCGACAATTACCGGGCGGAGCTGCTGCGTCAGCCGGACGGGACGCTCAACAAAATGCTGTTCGGCATGGGCAGCCTGGCCCTGGGAGAACTGGCCGGGGAGCGGATGAAGGTCGCGCTCGAGGCCAATTCCACCGAAGATGAACACGATTGTTTCAGCGATAACACCCACTACTCCCATTACTACAACGCGAAAGGCATCGAAAACCTGTTCCTCGGCCGCTACCAGCGCACGGACGGAAGCCTGGTTCAGGGCACGTCTCTCGCCGAATTATTGAAGGCGCGCGACCCGGCGCTGCACCGGCGCGTCGCCACCGCGTTCAACGCGACGGACGCGGCGCTGCAAAAACTGGTGGACGCAGCGGAAAACCGCCAGGCGCCGATGAAATTCGACCAAATGGTTGCCGAGGGTAACGCGGCCGGCGCCGGCCTGGTCAAAGCGGCCATAAGCGCGCTTGTCGCTGAGACTGCGGCGATTGAAGACATGGCCAAAGCACTGGGTATCGCCAGCCTCAACCCGGATACCGCCGACCACAAGTTTTAACGTTAACGAGCGCTCCGTGAGAAGGTTTTATGTGCTTTTGGTCGCGCTGACGTGCGCCGCGGGTACCGCCACGGCTCGGTCGCCCGGCGTCGCGAGTGGCGGCGGCACAACGGTTTATGCCGCTCACGGGAATGCCTTTTCACTGCCGGCGGCCAATATGCCGCTGGAGCGACGCCTCGACTTCAGCGTCGGCAACAGCTTTTTTCGCAATCCATGGGTAATCGCCCCCTCCTCCACGAGCGCTCGTGACGGCCTCGGTCCACTGTTAAATACAAATGCGTGTCAGAACTGCCATGTCAAAGACGGCCGGGGCCATCCACCGGAGCCGGATAATCTCAACACAGTGTCGATGCTGCTGCGCTTGAGCATTCCGGCAGCAGCGAACGGCGGTGACGCCCGTCGATTGGTCGAGCTCGGCAATGTCCCCGAGCCGCGCTACGGGCTGNNCTGCAACTGCAGGATTTCGCCGTTGCGCCCTTGGCGCCGGAGGGCCAGGTCCGGTTGAGCTACCGAGAACTTCCGGTAGAACTCGCCGATGGTCTGACAGTGCGCTTGCGTGAGCCGCGCGTCTCGGTGGTCGACCTCGCCTACGGTCCGCTGCACCCGC
Organism: Marinagarivorans sp. UBA5870; assembly: GCA_002432555.1. The sequence continues at coordinate 258 of DJFO01000274.1, read as the reverse complement.
AGGTGCAAATGTCCGCCCGCATAGCTCCACCTATGATCGGGCTAGGCCTGCTCGCTGCGCTCGATGTGGAGGAATTGCTGGACCGCGAAGATCCGGAGGATCGCGATGACAACGGAGTCTCCGGCCGGGCAAACCGGGTGTGGGACGTCAGTGGCCAGGTGACGGTGCCTGGCCGTTTTGGCTGGAAGGCCGGCCAACCGAATCTCTCCCAGCAAAACGCCGCCGCCTTTCATGGGGATATGGGCATCACCTCCTATC
>DJFO01000131.1 GCA_002432555.1 Marinagarivorans sp. UBA5870 | reverse complement strand
TTGCGCGCGAGCTGATCCTCCAGAACGTCTATGACGTAGTGCTGATCGACCCGCAACGGCAAGTGATCGTTTTGCATGCGGTAGATGGTCAGAAGCTGAACCAATTCGGAATTGATACGGGAGGCTTCGTAATGCAGCGTGTTGAAATGTTTCGCCTGCTGCTCGTCGGCCGGAGGGAATTCTTCGATGCAGGATTCGAGCGAAGCGATCAGCATGCCGATGGAATTTTTCATATCGTGCACGCTGGACGCCAGCACCAGAGAAAAATCGACGTTGGATTTTGTCATTATTATTTTCCTAGTTAACGCGCCATGCTGGCGGTCGCCATCTCTTGCAACCGCTGAAACCTGGCATATTGCGAATGGTCGGGTTCGATCAGAGACCCAATCGTTGCGAGCGCTTGTTCCGTGCCGCTCAGTGTCTGCTCATCGCGCTGTCCCGCGCGCAGTTTACCGATCAAAGACTGGACGATATTCAGCTGCACGCCCACGTGCCGCGGGAATATGCGGCTGACTTTTTCGAAACACTTGATCGCCTCGTCGAACCGGGCCTGATTATACAAGTCGATGCCCTCCCGGTTAACCGTTGCGATCAATGCGCGATTGGTTTCGCTGACCGGTTCGGCGAGCAGCCTATCCAATTTCTCCAGCGCCTGCTGGTCGTAGGCGTGCTTCTGCAACAATTCGTGCAAGAGCGCCTCCGCTGCCTCGTGTTCGCCGAGGGCTTGCAGCGCGAGAATGCGCTCCATACTCACTTCGAGCGGGACTTCGCCGGCGCGCCGCATGGCGGCTTCGGCAGCCTCCATCAGCGGACGGGCATCGTCCTCCAGGCCGCCCTGCGCGAGCACACGAGCGGCGAGCAGGTCCGCGCGCACGTGCTGATCGCGGCTGAGGGAAAACCGACCGCGCGCGTCGCTGATAACCGCCGCCGCCTCCTGCAGCAAGGGCTCAGCCGCGGCGGGGTTTTTCTCCGCAGCGGCGGAGATCACCCGGGCAAAATTAAATACGTCGTCCACCGTGGCGTGGCAAGACAGCTCGCCGAGCCGCACCGTTGAGCGCAGGGCTTGCAGAGCGGTCGTCAAATCGCCATTGCGTTCCGCCACCTGGGCCAGGCGCTTATGGCGCAGGATGGACTTGGGAGAAATCGCCACGGAGCGCTGCACTGTGGCTTGCACCTGCTGGTTCTGTCCCTGCTGCTCCCAATTGGTGGCCAACACGTCGTACGCCGGCAGGTACAGGGGATTTTCCTGGACGATTTTTTCCAGCCAGTCTCCCGCCGTTTCCAATTCGCCTTTCAAATGTTTAACCCGCGCAAGTCCGAGTCTCGCCCAGTCGACCGGCCGGGTTTCCAAGGCCTTGGTGTAGAGTTTTTCCGCCTTGTTCAACTCGCCTTCGGCAATAAAGATCTCGCCAAGCATTTTTTGAGCGACGCGCGAGTGGCGATTGTCCGTCAGGGACAAATCGATCAACATCACCATGGCTCGCTTGCGATCGTCGGCTTCGAGCGCACCGAAAACCCCGCCGAGCGCCTGCCGCTGTCGGAGCAGGCGCGTCATGCGCTGCTGCAGCATCTTGGCGTTGATCGGCTTCATCAGGTAATCGTCCGGCTCACAGTCGTACGCGGCCATGACCACGTCCTTGGTCGCGTCGGCCGACACCAGGATGAAGAGCGTTTTGCGCGGAATGATCCGCCGAAAACGCAACTCTTCCAGCACCTGCTGACCGTTTTTGCCGGGGCCGAGATCGTAATCGCATAGGATCACGTCGTAGGTTCGCCGTTGACAGCGGTCGATCACATCGGCGCCATTGGTCGCCGCGTCGACTTGATAGACCCCCAGCTTGCCGAGCATGGCATTCACCGTCGAACGGAAGTTGCTGAAATCATCCGCGATCAACATGCGCAACGTGCTGTAATTAAGGTCAGTCACCTGTCTGTTACCCTGGAACGGCTGAACGTGCCCGCGTGTTGCCGGGCCGCGCTGCGGCGGGCCGCGATCATCCGGTTGCGGGTTCGGCTCTTTACAGTGTAGATGAAACAACAGAAAAACCACGCCGTTGCACGCCGGCGCGGCAGTGATTGAGGCCGACGGATCAGGCGGTTAGAATTCGCGCACGCCCATTGTGTCCCGCAGCCATGACCGACGCTATCGACCAACTTTACGCCGCGCCCCACGAAGACATCACCGGCTTCCGCTTCGATCGGGCAGTGGCCGCGGTATTTCCGGACATGATCAAGCGTTCGGTTCCCGGGTACAGCACTATCATTCACATGATCGGCCAGATCGCCGAGCGCTACGCCCAAGCGGGCACCCGACTGTACGATCTCGGGTGTTCTCTCGGCGCGGCTACCCTGGCAATGCGCCACCGGATCGCCGCAGCCGATACCCGCCTGGTGGCGGTCGACAATTCGCCGGCAATGGTCGAGCACTGCCGCGCGGTATTGGCGGCGGATTCCGGTGAGACCCCGGTAGACCTGGTGTGCGCCGACATCCAGGACGTACACATAACCGCCGCTTCGGTTTGCGTCCTCAATTTTACGCTGCAGTTCATCCCGGTGACGGAGCGTGCGTCGGTGCTGCGGCGCATCGCCGACGGCACTGTGCCCGGCGGGGTGCTGATCATTTCCGAAAAGATCCTTTTTGAGGATGCCGAACACCAAACACTGATGACCGAGCTGCACCACAACTTCAAACGCGCCAACGGTTACAGCGATCTGGAAATTGCGCAAAAGCGCAGTGCGCTGGAAAACGTGCTGATTCCCGAACCGCTCAGGGTCCACCAGCAGCGTTTGCTGGAGGCCGGCTTTCGCTCCGTCGACTGCTGGTTCCAGTGTTTTAACTTCGTTTCTATAATCGCTTTTAAATGATCGACTATCAGAATTTTTTCGCGCGCGCCGCCGACTCGGCTCTTGCGCCGCTCGCGCGCCATCTTCCCAATGCCGTGGCCGAAGGTCTGTCGGTGGCGCGTTACGGCGACCTGCCGGCCTGGTTGGCGGCCCTCGCCCGACTGCCGGACATAACGCCAAGTGCGATCGACTTGCTCCGTCGGGTGACTATCGGCTCACCCGCTGACACATCCCCCGAACATCTCGCGCAGCTCGAGAGCGCCCTGCGCGCGCTGATCCCCTGGCGCAAAGGTCCGTTCGATCTCTTCGGGATTTTTATCGACACCGAGTGGCGCTCCGACTGGAAGTGGGATCGGGTGGCGCCCCACCTGGCTCCCTTGGCAGGCCGAATCGTGCTCGACGTGGGTGCGGGCAATGGTTACCACTGCCTGCGCAGCTACGGCGCAGGCGCGAAGCAGGTGGTCGGCATAGACCCCTCCCCGCGGTTCGTTGTGCAGTTCCATATGGTGAAAAAATATCTCGGCAATATTCCGGTCGATTTACTGCCGATCGGTATCGAAGACCTGCCGGCGGATGTCAGTGCGTTCGACACCACCTTCTCAATGGGCGTTTTTTACCACCGCCGCTCGCCCATGGACCATCTGCGGGAATTGAAAGACACCCTGCGGCCCGGCGGCGAATTAGTGCTGGAAACCCTGGTCATTGACGGGAGAGCGGGAGAAGTCCTGGTTCCGCCGGGGCGTTACGCCATGATGAACAATGTCTGGTTTATTCCCTCGGCGCTGACATTGATTGACTGGCTGCACAAATGCGGTTTCGTCCGAGCCCGATTGGTAGACGAATGCGTGACCACCGTCGACGAACAGCGCAGCACCGAGTGGATGAAGTTTCACTCGCTGCCGGAATTTCTGCATCCGCAGAATCCCGGGCTGACCATCGAGGGCCATCCGGCGCCGAGGCGGGCGGTGTTGATTGCCGAAAAGCCGGGCTGATCGGTGCGTTTCCCCCCTCTCCCCAGCCCTCTCCCGCGGGCGGGAGAGGGGGCCGATCGTACCCTCCCGCGGAGATGATCGCAGGCGAGGCTGAGGGGAGATTTCTGGAGGAAGCCAAGTCTTAACGGAAAGTGGATGACGCAGGCA
>DJFO01000222.1 GCA_002432555.1 Marinagarivorans sp. UBA5870 | reverse complement strand
GGATTTTGCGCTGCTTCGCCAGCGAGATGGTTTCCAGGGGCGAGCCAAACGCGGCGCTTTTGCGGCGGCGCACTTCCACGAAGACGAGCGTCTCCTGCTCGCGCATAATCAAATCGATTTCACCGGCTTTGCAACGATAATTGCGGGCAACGGGAATAAATCCCCGGTCTATCAAATAACCCTCCGCCCGCAGTTCACCGGACCGCCCAATGCGGTGACTCTCGGGTTCCACCGCTGCGGGCGCCGCGGATTTAAAGCGATTCCGCCAGAAGTCGCGCACGGCCATTATTAAATTCCGCCCAAACTTGTTGGCGCTGAAACTGGTTTTGCTCGTTCAATTGCAGTCGGCCCGTATGGCCGTAAAAATTGGCTTCGTGTACCGCCGCCAACTGCTTGAGGCGCGGGTAGAGATGAAAACAGTCGACCCCTAATGCGTAGAGAGGCTGAAGATTGGGGCTGGAGTCCGCAAACTGTCCCAATGCTTTTTTTTCCGGCGACTGGCGTTCGAAATACCAGGGCAGGGTGGAAAATTTGATTCCATTCAGGTCCTGATCCAGTTTCGGGTCAGAAAATCCGGTGTACACGTGGCTGGTGGCATAAACCGGAACATCCGCTGCGTAGTGGAAAGCCAGCGTCGGTTTGAGTAGTCGAGCCTGGCTGGGTTGGGCGGCCAGGAAAATCATATCGACGTCCTGGCGCCGGCGCGGCTCAAACTCGACATTGCCGACGAGTGCACGCAGGTCTCGGGCACGCTTCTCGCTCTGGTCGAGCAGCATCGCCTGTTTAACAATCTTGGAGTAGTCGCCACTGCCAGTGAAACGGTAATCGCCAAGCAGATCGCCGCCGAGCGCGCGCCAGCGCTGCACGAACGCATCGACACTGCGGCGGCCGAGGGTGCTGTCAGGTGCGAACACCATAGCCCTCCGGTGGCCGTCGCGCCAGGCGCGGTCGGCGGCTATGTGGGCTTCGTCCTCTACCCCCAAGCCGAATTGGAACAAGTTGGGCACCACGCCGAGCGGATTGTCGATGGTGTTCAGGGCAAGCGTCGGCACGGGCAGACCGGGCCGTAGCGCGAGTTCTTGCAAATCTTCTTTGGCCAGCGGACCTATAACCAGTTGGGCGCCGTCGGCTACCGCCTGGTCGTACAAGGAGTTGATGTCGGCCTGTTCCGTATCGTAAAAACGCAGTCGCGGATGCGACGCTTCGGTCTGGGGCACCGAGTAATAAGCGGCCATGAAACCATCGCGGACGGCCTCGGCGGCACCGCGCAGTTTTCCGCTGAATGGGAGTAGCAGCGCAACCTGCTGAGGCTGCTCTGACAGCGATTGTTGCAAGAGCTGTAGGTCGCCTGGGAGTTTGACGCTCGCTGGGTGATCGGGCCAATTGAGCGCCCAGCGATCGAGTTGCGCCAGTTGCTCGCGCAGATTCGACTGGGTGTCTTTACTCACAGCGGCGAGCTGATACCAGCCGCGCAGGTCCCGGTTTTCTGTAATCTGCGCAAAGTGTTCCAGTTCTGCCTGTGGTATTGCCATGAGCGCGCGCCACAGCAGCTGGTTATTCTCTTCGCTGGCTGCAGCGTCGGCGCTGAGCAGATCATGGAGCAACACGCGCTCCTCGGCGCTGGCGGCGTACTGCCCCATGTCGAACAGGAGGCGCGCGCGAAATTGAGAAATGGCGCGGGCAAGTTCGCTTGGCAGCTGCTGCCGCTGCTGCAGAAGTTGCGGCGTACTCAGGTAATCCAAGGCTGCGGGATACAGGCCCTCGGAGGCGGTCAGTCGGCTTTTTACCAGTGCCAGCCGAGCTTTGGCTTCCGGCGACAGCGAATTGTTCGATTGGGTGGCAAGATTGGTTATGATTCTCCGTGCCCACGCCAGGTCTCCCAGGTCGATCGCTTCCTGCGCCGCCTGTAATAGCCAATTCGCTTTTGCCTGAGGAGGTGCCTGATTGGCCTTTGCAAGAAGCGTTTCGACATCGCCAACCGTGGTCGTCGCACGGCTTCGGCTGGAGTCCGCTTCGCCCGTTCTGGTCGGGTTTCCCTGGCAGGCGGGCAGAAAGCTGCCGGCGAAGAAAAATAACAGCACCAGCCGTGTTATGAACCCCATGTAAAATCTCCGCTGATGATGAAGGGAGTAGGAACCAATGACCATCCGACCGAGGGCTCAGTCCGGAGTTTTATACATNNTTTGGCCGATATGGTACCCCGCGCCATCGACGTTCTACAAACGGTGGATGTGATAGCGGCGGAAGACACGCGCCACAGCGGCAAGCTTTTGCAGCATTTCAGAATCGGCACTCCCATGGTTGCCTACCACGACCACAGCGGCGAGCAGAGGGTGCAAGAGTTGCTGGCGCGCCTGAGGCGNNCGGGACGCCTTTGATATCCGATCCAGGCTATCGGCTGGTGGCGCAGGCGCGGGAGGCGGGCATCGGGATTGTGCCGATTCCGGGCGCATGTGCCGCAATCGCCGCGCTGAGCGCCAGCGGACTGCCGTCAGATCGGTTCGTGTTTGAAGGATTTCCCCCCGCGAAAACTGGGGTTCGAAAAAATTTTTTGCAGGGTCTCTCGCAGGAGACGCGCACGCTCATTTTCTACGAATCACCCCATCGAATTCTCGCCAGCTTGGCGGACATGGTGGAAATTTTCGGAGCGGAGCGTGAGATGGTGCTCGCGCGCGAGATCAGCAAGACTTTCGAAACCTTTTTATCCGGCNNCTATCGCCTCGGTGCTTGCCAAAGTCCAGGCGGATGCGGATCAACAGAAGGGTGAAATAGTGGTGTTGTTGCGGGGTTATGCTCCTCCTGCTGAAGAGGTGCTTGATCCGGAGGCGCAGCGGGTACTGCAGATTTTATTGGACGAGCCACTGCCGCTCAGCCAGGCCGCTTCCCTCGCCGCGCAGATAACCGGCGCAAAGAAAAACCGGCTGTACGATTGGGCGCTCGCCCAAGGCCGATGAGTCGAGCAAGCTTGCCGCCGACAGGCAAATTTTGTTAAGGTTCGCGGCGGAGTTGGCCGGGCAGTCGCTCACGCGCAAGCGGGGGAGGAAAGTCC
>DJFO01000417.1:2487-3483 GCA_002432555.1 Marinagarivorans sp. UBA5870 | reverse complement strand
GTACAAGCTCGACCTCTTGGATGTCCAAGCTCGACCGGTAGGGGCCCAGGCGAGGGGCTACGTCTCTCATAGCATCACGCGCCAGATCAGCGATCTCTCGATGCTTCAATTTCCCGTCAGTCACGAGGCCTTTACCGCGCAATATTTTGAGCAGGAGCCCCTGCTGTGCCCCGGCGCTCTGTCGGAAATCAACTTGGGTTGGCGCGACTTCGACGAGTTGTTGACCACGCTCGAGCCCGATCCGGCGACCCTGCAGTTGTTTCTCGACGGCCCATTGGACCCCAGCCAGTATCTGCTTCAAGTTGTCGAGACCGGCCGCCCAAAGATGCGTATCGATAAACACCGGTTCTACGAATGGATGCAAAACGGCGCGACCCTGGTGCTCAATCGCGCAGAGGAGTATTGCCTACCGGCGCGGCGCCTGTGCGCGGCGGTAGGAAGTTTTGCCCGACTGCCTACCAGTGGCAACGCCTACGTCTCATTCGCTGGACTTAGCTCCCCCGGTGCGAGCACGTTCGGCAAACACTGGGATACCCACGACGTCTTTGCCATCCAGTTGATCGGCCGCAAGCGCTGGCAGATTTATCCCCCGACTCACCCCCTGCCGCTCAGTCATCAAACCAATCGCCGGCTGCAGCAGAAATGCCCGGCGGTCCCTGCGTTCGATTACGAACTCGCCGCCGGCGACCTGCTGTACATTCCCCGCGGCTGGTGGCACCAGGTCACGCCGCTGGAAAGCGCCAGTTTTCACCTCTCCGTCGGAACCTATCCGCAAACCCTGTCGGATTACATTCTTTGGGTGTGCGGCCGCCACTTGCCGCAATTGCTCGATGCGCGGCGTGCATGTAGCGATAACCCCGCCGCGGCGGCCAATCTGGACACTTTGATGCAGTCGCTCAACCAGGCCATTTTCAGCCCGCTACAGCTGCGCGACTTTGTGCAACACCAGCACGCATTAACGCGGGCAAATGGCGAATTCCACACCGAATTTTTTCT
>DJFO01000417.1:0-2472 GCA_002432555.1 Marinagarivorans sp. UBA5870 | reverse complement strand
GTGCACGGCGGCCGCCTGAAGTTGAGTCCGGTCAGCCAGGGTCTGCTGCGCCTCCTCGCTGTGCGCGGCAGTCTCGCTTGGGGATCGGTGCAAATGCAAATGCCCCAGGTCCCGCCCGCGGCCCTGCGGGAGGCAGTGCGCGATCTCCTGCGCTACGAGGTGATCACTCTGCTTGAATAAATTTGCCTCACTTCCGCTTTTTTCTGCAGGAATCCCTTTATGTTGACCCGCTCAATTACCCTGCTCTGCGCGATTTTTTCGGTGGACGCGACGCTCGCCGCCGAAAAGCCGCGCATCGCCGTATTTTCCGGTCCCACCGCCACGGTGCAAAACAACAAACCTCTGATCACCAGCAACAAAGCGCGCGCGCAGTACGGCCTGCCGCTGCGCAAAGATGAATGGGGCGCGCCCCTCACCGACTGGCCGCGTTATCAGCGCCTCGCCGCGCCCGCGACGGTTTATATCGAGATGTTCAGCGCGCACCCGCTGGAAGCCGACGCGCAGGAGCTTTACGCCCCGCCAGACGGTTACGTCAACGCCGCGGGAGAGTTCGTTAAAACTCGGACAAGCCCGGCAGACAAACCGGTTTACGCCGTCACTTTAGAACCGGAAGACGGCCTCTACGCCCTGCCCTATATGGGCCGCCAGGCCAATGGCCACGCCTGGGAGGGCGTGGCGACGGATGCGCAAGCGCCCTTCGCTCAATCGCGGCAAACTTTTGTGCCGGATGCCTCGCGGATTTTCGAGGAGATCGAACGCAACGGCGGAGAGATTTATCGCCTCGCCGATTACGACTTCTACCGCGCCGTTCNNCGGCTTCACCAAGGGCCTGCCGGCGGCCAAACGCACGGACGTCGGCGAAGGTGATATACCGCCGGAAAAACTCGGCGAAGATTTTTTTACTTACGGTCCCTACGCGGCGGCCCAAGGCCGCTCGAAAATGGCGCGCTCGGTCAATTTTGTCCAGCGTGCACTAGCGAGCGGAAAATACGCCGGCGCCATTTGGCTCGAAGGCAGTCCCTCCATCGAAAATACCAGTTATTGGCTGAGCCTGATGGTGGATACGACCCTGCCGATTTCCGCCAATTCNNCCGGCGACGGCAACATTTTGCAGTCGGTGAATTTTATCCTGTCAAAGGTGTGGGCCGACGAAGCAGGACGCAACCAGCTGGGGGCGGTCATGGTGCAGGACGACGTGATTTTTTCGGCAAGGGAAATCGAGAAGGGCGACGCCCGCCCCGGCGGCTATGTGGTCACCGGTGGTTACGGCGGTGTTTTCGGGTCCATGGCCGCGGAGCCTTACGTCACGAATATTCCCACGCGCAAGCACACTTGGAAATCGGCAGTGCGCGTCACTGCGTTGCCGATGACGATCGAAGGCCGGGTTAAACGCGATGGTCGAATGCGCCCGGTGCAAATCGCCATCAAAAATGCCGCCGGGGAATTATTGCCGGAGGCGATTCCGAAAATTTCCTTGGTGAAGGGCGACAGCTGGTTCGACGACGACGGCGGTCCAAATCCGGCCGGCGAAAAAGGCCTCATCGCCAACATCGATCATCTCCTGGAATACCCTCTCGCCGGCATAGTGGCGGAAGGCACGGCGCCTTACGCCAGCCTATCGGCATCCGTGAATCTCGCCCTCGAGCGCGCGGCATTTTCCGGCCTGCCGGTCGTGCGCACCGCACGGGGCGACGCCAGCGGCTTGGTGCGGGTGAATTCCAGCAATATTTTCATTGAAGGCAATAATCTCACTACGACCAAAGCGCGCTATCTGCTGGCGGCGGCGCTGATGAAATTCGGCCCACTGCCAGCCGCCGCCGATCCAGCAAAACCCACGGCGGCGGAGAGCGACGCGATTAAACGGAAAATTGCACTGTATCAGGAGGTTTTTCAGACCCATTGAAATGCGCGCCCTCCTGCGCCGAACACCTGCCCCGCTCCCGCCTGCGGGAAAGGCGACACGCGCTCTTTACTGAGTTGGCACACCGCTGCCCAGCCTCTCCCCTACCCNNCTCTCCCGCGAGCGGGAGAGGGGTAGGGGAGAGGGGCGGCCCGCCCAGGGAGAGGCCGCATTAAACCAACGACGCCCCGCGCGTCCCATTTAACACGAGTGAATTATTCTTATGCGCCTGACCGCCCTAGCCCTAGCCATTGGTTTAACTTTTACACCCGCTATTTACGCTGCGCCCCTGGACCTCACCACCGCCACCATCGCCGACATTAATGCCGCCTTCGATAAAAAAACTCTTACCGCGGAACAACTCACCGCCGCCTACTTAACGCGCATCGAGGCCTACGACCAAAAAGGTCCTACCATCGATGCGGTCATTACCCTTAACCCAAAGGCGCTCGAAGAGGCGAAGGCCCTGGATGCGGAGCGAGCGGCGGGCAAGGTGCGCGGGCCATTGCACGGTATCCCCGTGCTGCTGAAAGATAATATCGACACCGTCGACCTGCCCACCACCGGCGGCT
>DJFO01000216.1:8480-8975 GCA_002432555.1 Marinagarivorans sp. UBA5870 | reverse complement strand
TAATTCCTTTCACCAGCTTGCCGGAAGGTGTCAATTGCGCTTCGGTCCAACCACCGGAAATAGGAGCGCCTTCGATCAGCGCGGAAGAACCTTCCGGCTTATCGTTCAACGCCCAGTTAGCGTGGCTGATGCCGTTGGTTTTCAGGAATGTCATCCAGGTCTGGGTTTCCCCCTGGTTGACGTCGCCGTCGCCATTCGCATTGACGGTGCCCCACTCGGTCACGAACAGCGGAATGTTTTTGCTGAGCGCGGCTGAAGCATAGCTGCGGATGTCATCTTTGTGGGTGCCCGCGTAGAAGTGCAAGGTATAGGCGATGTTGGTGAAGCGAGTGATCGGGTTATTGGCCGCTTCGTCAACGCGCTGAGACCAGGATGGCGTACCGACGATCACCAAGTTATCCGGGTCGTTGGCCCGAATTGCGGCAATCACGTCTTCCGCGTAGGGTTTGATCACACCGGTCCAGGAAACGGCCAGCGGCTCGTTATACACCTCGT
>DJFO01000216.1:4965-8426 GCA_002432555.1 Marinagarivorans sp. UBA5870 | reverse complement strand
AGTGTGCCAGTCGATAATGACGTATAACCCGTTCTCAATAGCGGCATTGACCACGGTTTTGACTCGGCGCACGTTGGAATCGGGGCTTTCAATATACCCACCTTCCTCGGGACCTACGCCCATGGCGACGCGAATGAGTTTGATGTTCCAGTCATCTTTCAGCCACTTGACGACTTGCGCATTATAAAACTTGTCGCCGCCCCAGCCGTCGTTGCCCCAGAACAAGCTGACGCCCGCAATACTGCCAGCCTGGCCGCCGAAGCGAACTTGTTTGCCGGAGGTGGTGATGGGCGCGATTGCCGGCGGGTTAACCGGCAGTACGTCCGGATCGGGTGATATACCGTCGTTGGTGCCGGGCACGTCGCTCAAGGTGAATTTATCGAGGTTGAAGATACCGCCGCCCAAGACGCCCAAGAGACACAGGGTCTGGTTGCCGGTGACTTCTTCGGAGAGGCCGACATTGACGATCTGGAAGGTTTCCCAGCCGCCGGTGGTCATAGTGATTTTTTCACCGAGGTTGGTGCCGGTGCTTAAGGTGTTACCGCCGACCAAAATGGCAAACCGGCCAGGTGCCATGTCTTTGGCGAGCAGGAAGTCGATACTGCGCACGCCGGTCATATTGACGTTGGGATAACAAATAACACTGCCCGCGTCGTAATAACCCACGGCTTGCTGGGTGGGGTCGGACATCAGTGGGCCCGCCATGTAGCCCGACGACAGGGTTGCATCCGCGCTTTCTGCTTCAATGGTCACGCCCACCATGCTACCGCCGCCCGAGCTTGAGCTGCTGGAAGAGGAGCTGCTCGACGAAGAACTGCTGGACGAAGAACTGCTGGACGAAGAACTGCTGGACGACGAACCGCTGGAAGACGAGCTGCTCGATGAGCTTGAGTTGCTGGACGATGAGCTGGAAGAGCTGCTACTGGATGAGGATGAACTGGAAGAGCTGCTGCTGGAAGACGAGCTGGAGGAGCTGCTGGTGGATGACGTGGTTTCGCCACCGCCGCAAGCCGCTAGGGTTCCTATGGTCAAACCCAATACCCCGGCTTTGAGCAGCGCGAGCATATCGGTCCCAGAACTTATTTTTTTCATAGAGTCACCTTGTTGATGTGCGAGATGTTAGGAGTGTTACATCCAACGGGCCGGACCCGATCTTATTGTCAACAAAACAATTAAGACACAGCAAAATAAAGGTAGTCTCGGAAAAAATCTTCTAGCTTCTTCGCATTTTTGCGAATTGGCGCCCAATCAGACCGGAATCTGTGGGCTTTCCCCCGGTTACGGTTGCTGATACGCAACCGTGGATTTTTGGCGAGGCAAGATGCGAAGTTATACACTCAAGAAGTGATACCGATTCCTCCACGGCGACGGGGCGCGAAATGCACGATCACCACCATCATTGCCACCACCCCAAGGAAGGGTCGAGCCAGCGCAACATCGCTTGGGCTTTTTTTCTGAATCTCGGGTTTGCTGCGGTTGAATTCGCCGGCGGAATTTTGTTCAACAGTACCGCCATACTCGCGGACGCCGTGCACGACTTGGGCGATAGCCTTGCGATAGGGCTCGCCTGGTGGTTGGAAAAACTCAGTGGCCGCGACGCCGACCACCGTTTTACGTACGGCTATAAACGGTTTTCGCTGCTCGCGGCTTTGCTCAATGGAATTATCCTGACCGCCGCGTCCGTATGGGTGGTGATAGAAGCGGTGGGGCGGCTGCAAAACCCGGAAATGCCTAACGCAACCGGCATGCTCGGCCTCGCGGTGCTCGGCATAGCGGTTAACGGCTACGCCGCCTGGCGCCTCGGCCGCGGGACGACGCTCAATGAAAAGACGTTGAACTGGCACCTGTTGGAGGACGTGCTCGGTTGGGTCGCCATCCTGGTGCTGGCGGTAGTACTGCATTTTTTTCAGTGGCCGATCCTGGATCCTCTGCTGTCGCTACTGTTCACGGTTTTTATTCTGGTGAATGTTCTCAAACTGCTCGGCTCCACCTGGCAGGTGTTTTTTCAAGGTGTGCCTGACGCGGAAATTCCGCGGGTGTTGCGCCAGCGCCTCAGCGGCTTGGCGGAGGTGAACGACGTGCACCACCTGCATTTCTGGTCGCTCGATGGCCAGCGGCACGTTCTCACGGCGCATTTGCTACTGCACCGGGAGCTGAGCCCGGAGGAACAGGTTGAGCTGAAATTCCGAATTGCCGAACAGCTAGCGGAATATCGCCTGGCCCACACGACTATCGAATTCGAGTTTCCCGGCGAAATCTGCCGCGATAGCCCCGCCTGATCGCGGAGCGGGCCGCATCAATGAGATCGAATAGGGAACAACGCAGGACCTTTGGCGGATCCCCACCCTACGGATATCAGCACATCTGCGCCTTCGCCAGTGTAGGGCGGAACCGCACAGCGGGTTCCGCCGAAACAACGGTCAGGGCTCCCGAACACAACCGTGGTTAAGGGTCGAGCAACCGGACCCCCGCCAGGTCGCGCAGGGAGCGGCTCGAATGTTCGGTGAGGGCGTCGCCCTGCTGGTCGATAAACNNCCGCCAGGCCCGCCTCTCTGCCCAGGCAGAGGAGCGCCGTCGACCAGGCGTCGGCCAGGGCGGGGTCGCTGTGGATCACGGTCACCGACACGGTGCCATGTTCAATAGGTCGGCCACTGCGCGCATCGAGTATGTGGCTGTAACGTTTGCCGTCTTGATCGAAGAAATGGCGGTAGGTGCCCGAGGTCATAAGCGCGCGAGTTGCCCCGTCGTCGAAGGAGACGATTTTGTGCAAGGTGCGCTGGTTCGGCAGGGGTTTTTCCAGGGCGACGCGCCAAGGGGCGGCCGCGGCTTTTTTGCCGCGCACCTGCAGCTCTCCACCGATTTCAACCAGATACCGTTCGACCCCGAATTGCTCCAGCACTCCCGCAATCCGCCCGACCGTGTAACCCTGACCGATAGAGGAAATATCCACCCGCAGATTGGGAATCTGCTTGCGCAGATGGGTGGCGTCGACCGTCTCAAGTTTGTCCATGCCCACCCGGGCGAGGGCTTCCCCGAGGGACTGCGGTGACGGTGGGGCGAACGTCTCCTTCTTAAAACCCCAGAGGTCAAATAGGGGTTTGATGGTCAGGTCGTAGCACCCCTGGCTGGCGCGAAACACCTGGCGGCCGAGTTCCACCAGGCTGACCAGCTCCGCGCCCACTTCCACCGAAGCTGTATTTTTCCCGAAATTAAAGCGTTCGATGGCCGAATCCTCCCGATAATTAGAGAGCGCCAGGTCGATGCGCATCAATTCCTGATTGACCGCGTGTTGAATCGTTGTGAGGTCCACCTTGGGCGGCGCGGCGAAGGTGAGGTGGTAGGTGGTCCCCTGGGCAAAGCCCTCCAACTTGGTCAGTTCCGGCGCCTGCGAGCACGCGGCGATCAACCAGGCGATCAGGCAGGCGATCAAGCAGCCAAAGAGCGTGAACAGCGGGCGGCCA
>DJFO01000216.1:291-4889 GCA_002432555.1 Marinagarivorans sp. UBA5870 | reverse complement strand
GTACCTTCGGCGTTATGTACCTTAGGCGTTACGTACCTTAGGCGTTAGGACCTTAGGCGTTAGGTACGCTCGGCGGATGCTTGCCAGGCGACTGACCAAGATTCGGGGCAGCGGCCATCCCTTTTGGGGAGTGACGACTGATACGTAATCAGTAAGCGAAATTTGAATGCCTCGGTTGGCGCAACTGAGGTATCCATTGGCGGACCCCGCCTACGGGTTCCGCCCTACGGCTTTTTATCCGGTACGTCGGCGCTCCAGGAAGGGGGATCGCTGGCGGGAAAGGATTCGAGGGAAGCTTCGTCGACCGCTTCTTCCTCGGCCTCTTTCTGCTCCGGAGGCACCGGACTTTCGTCCGGTTTAATCGGCTTTTGAGCCGGTTTGGCTGAGTGGCCGCTGTCTTTGATTGGGCTCATGGGATATCTCCTCGTTGATCACACCTTCAACAGAGTGCGCAGTTCTTCCGCCGCGGCGGCGGGGGTATGAGCGGCATCGCCAAGGTAAATTTCCGAAGCGATGCACCGAATATTTGAAAAACCGGCCGCGCGCAGCATGGCGAGTACACACGCGTGGTTCGGCGCCCACCAATTGGTGGGATCGTTGGCGACTCTATGCTCGATAAAAGCCATTTTTGGCCAGCCGGCGTGATTCATCACGTCCCGCTGGTGCAGCTCATAATTCTCTTCAGCGGAAAACACTTCCTCACCCGGTGCGGTCATGGTTTGGAACACGAACTGACCGCGGCAGCAGCGGTGCACTATGTCGAGGGCGAGCATCGGGTAGCGCAGGTGGTACATCACGCCCATAAACCAAACCAAATCGTAGGTGGTTTTTTCGCGGGCAAGTTGGTAAACGGAGGCGCGGCGAAAATGAATTCGGTCGGCGAGGTCCAGGGTATTAGCGGCCCACCGCGCCTGTTTCAGATATCGATCGTCGATGTCGACCGCGGTCACCTGCGCGCCGCGCCGGGCGAGCTCGAAGCTGTAATAACCGGCGTTGCAGCCTATGTCCAACGCGTGCACTCCGGTCATATCAAGGGGCAGGTGCGGCGCGATCTGTTGCCATTTGAAACTCGGGAAATCGCCGAGGAAATGCTGCGGTGCCGTCTGCTCTCCGCCCGGCAGATGCAGGTTGTGGAACCAAGGTCCGAGCTTTTCGATTTGTTTTGCGATGGCTGTCATGGGCATGTCTTACTCCTTCTACTCATCAACTGTTAGCAGCGAGCGCCGGCGCGCAGAGCTGGTGCCAGTGGTGTTCAATTTCCATCGCTCGGTGCCGCGAGGTGTGGGCCCCGAGAACTTTCTGGCGAAACCGCACGCCCACCGCCAAACGTTCCTCTTCGCTCATCGTTAGATAGTCCAGGACATCCTTGCTGTGGCGAGCGACCAAAATCTCTTCGCCGAGCCGAAAAAACGTTTCCAGGCCGGGCCAAAAATCGCTGATCACGGGCGTGCCGCAGGCGCCGGCCTCGAACAATCGCACACTCGGCGCGTAACCCGCCCGCACCATATCGCGGCGGGTGACATTGAGCGTAAACAGTTGTGAGTTATAAAAATGGCAGTGTTGTTGAGGCGGTATATGTTCGATGGTGGTGACATTCTCCGGCCACTGAATAGTCGCCGGATACTGGGCCCCGGCCACGCAGAAGCGTGCGTCCGGTTGTTTGCGCGCCGGGTCGATCAGCAATTTTCGCAGCGTCGGTTGGCGGTCATCGCTGTAGGTGCCGAGGTACCCGAGGGCATAGGGCCTATGTTCCCGCTCACTGGTAACCGGCTCATGAAAGTAGAGGTCGGGATCGACGGAGCAATACAACGGCAACGCGCGCCGCGCGCCGAATTCCTGTTCCAGCCGCGCCAGGATGGGACCACCGGTGAACGACCAGTAGATATCGAACTCCGGAATCATGCTCGGATGCAGATATTCGAAGTCGCCTTTGTCGAGCTTGGCCAAGGTGACCGGAGTGTCAATGTCGTAAAAGGCGAAGCAGCTCGGCCGCAGGGCCCGGATGCGCGGCGTAAGCAGGCGAGCATCGCTGACATAGGACCCGATGATCACCAAGTCCGCGTCGGCGATAATCGCCTCGTATGGATCCAGGTCATTTAAGCCCCGATAGAGAACCGTGCGGCAGAAAGGCGGCTCGGGCAGGTCGCGGTTGGTCGCATACCAGGGCACGTCCTTCTCAAAAAAAGTCACTTGATGGCCGCGGCCGGCCAAAGCCTTAACGAGACTGCGATAGGTGGTAGCGTGGCCATTGCCCCAGGCGGAGGTGATGGACAGGCCGAAAATGACAATCTTGAGTCGCGAATTGTTCGGCTGCAAACCGTTCGGCTGCAAATCGTTCACCTGCAAATCGTTCACCTGCAAATTGTTCAGTGGCAAATTCATCTCAGCTCCCCGTTAACCCGTAGCGCGCATGGCAAAACCGGCCGCCAGCACTTCTTCAACTTCCGCGGCGCGGTGTCGGTAGGTGTGTTCGCGCAAGATCCGCTCGCGGGCAGCCGCGCCTATGGCGCGGGCCCGCTCCCCGGTGAGCTCGCGCAGATGCCGGATTACCTCGGCACCACCGGACGCGAGCAGGACCTCACGGTCGGGCGCGAGGAACTGCTCGGCGCCCTGCCAGCGGTCCATGATCAGACACGCGCCGGCCCCGGCCGCTTCGAAAACCCGGGTCGGCGGCGAATAGCCCGTGCGCGCCATGCTGTCGCGATTGACGTTCAGCACAGCCAAGGGCGTGCAATTGAAAGCGTTGTGGTCGCGGGTATACACATGGCCCAAGTAGCGCAGGTTGGGAAACTGGGGTGCATGGGCTTCCCAGCCGCTGCCACCGAGGATGAATTTTGCCTGCGGCAGCGCGGCCACCGCCTGGAAAAAGAAATCGTGAACCCGCGCCTCCCGGTCCGGTAAGCGATTGGCGAGGAAACCCAAGGTGGCCTCGAAGCGGCTGTCCGGTGCCACCGGGTGGTGTGTCTCCGGATCCAGCGCGTTGTAAATCGGCCGGCAGAGGCGAGCCCCCAAAGCTTGGTAGGCGTCGATCACCGGCTGGCCGCCGCCGTAGGTGAAAATAAAATCGTATTGGGGAATCATCGCGCGGAAAGGGTCCGCCGGATTTTGATGGATTCGCTCAAGTGTCGCGGGCGCGTCCACGTCCCAGAAAATTTTCAAGGCGCGGGAGCGCCGCGCGGCGCTGGGCAGTTCACGCTCCAACCATTCATCCAGCACACCGACCCCGCTCGCCTTGACCAGCACATCCGCCGTCTGGGCGGTGGTTAAAGCGGCGCGCGCCGCCGCCTCGGTGGGCGCGTAGACGACGACCTCCGCCCAGGGCGGGTCCGGCATATCCCGGTGCTGCTGCCGATCGAACGCGTCCGGCTCGTAAAACGTGATCTTGTGGCCGCGTTCCGCCAGGGCTTTGATGATGCCGCGATAGTAGGTGGCAGCCCCGTTCCAGTAGGAGGAAACCAGGCTAGAGCCGAAAAAAGCGATCGAAAGAGGTTCAGCCGGTCGCATGGATCCCCCTCCCAGCGCGATCGAAGATGGCTTCCGCCGGCCGGCTGTCTTGCTGGAGTTCACTGAGGATATCGAGCAACTGCTCGACCCTATGGCCGCAGGTGTGCCGCTGGCGAATGGTGTTAAGGGCGTGGCTTGTCAGCGCGGCGGCGAGATCCCCATCGGCGAGGACGGCGCGCAGTTGAGCGCGCATGGCGTCTCCGTCCCGCGCGATCAGAAAATCGTCGCCGGCGGTGAAAAGCCCCTCGCTGTCATGCCAGGGCGCGGACACCAGCGGTATGCCGCAGGCCATGGCTTCGAAGGGTCGAATCGTGGGAATTCCCGGCAGGCTTTGCACGTAATAGCGGCGCGGGACATGCACCGTGACCCTATGGTTGGCAAATACCTCGGGCGCGCGAAAATTGGCGAGCCAGCCACCGTAATGCAGACCGTCCAAATCCAGCTGACTGAGCACCTCCCGCGGGTAGCGCACCCCGAAGACGTGCGCGTGGAGTTTGAGGGTGCGCACGGGTTGGAAGAGGAATTCCTCCAGCTCCCGCGCGCGCTCGTCGTCGCCCCAGTTGCCGATCCAGACCAGATCGCCGGACGGGTGGTTGGAGCTGGGTTCACGCGGGTAAAACACTCGGGTGTCGGCCGCTTCGTGCCAGGTCCAGACGTTGCTGCTCCAACCGTGCCGGCGGTAGATGTCGGTGAGGACTTCGCCAAATGCGAGCACCCCGTCGTAGTGTTCCAATTCGAAGCGCCGCAGCCAGGACGGGTCACTCACGGCCCGGTGGTGGGTGTCGTGGAAGAGCAGGGTGAAGGGCTTGGTGCCGCGGCGGCGCAGCTCGCCAAAACCGTTGACCACCCATGGTTCGTTCCACTCGTGCACGAGCACCACGTCCGACTCCGCCGCGACCTGCTCCAGACTCAGGCTGCGGTCGTAGGTGCGGCTTTCCAATTGCGGGTAGACCTCGCGAAATGCCGCCAGCGGCGCCAGGCCGTGGTCGCGCACCAGATTTTCCTTGCTCCAGGCGTCCGCCGGTTCATACACGGCAACTTCGTGGCCGCGTTCGAGCAGCTCGCGGGTGACGCCGCGCAGGAAATGCGCATTG
>DJFO01000216.1:0-286 GCA_002432555.1 Marinagarivorans sp. UBA5870 | reverse complement strand
CTCAGCTTCATTATTCGGCTCCAGCGCGTTGTAGATCAAAGGCATTCATTTGCGGATCGGGGTAGAGCACGGGCACGTAGGTTTCCCGCAGGGTCTGGTAACAATGCATGTAGCCGGCAGCCATGCGGCTGGCGGAGTAGCGCTGGGCGCGGCGCCAGGCGCGCTCCATCATCTCGCGCAGACGCGCCGAGTTGTCGATTAGGCCATCGAGGGTGCGGCGCAGGGCTTGCGGATCGTCCGGGTCCACGTATTCCGCAGCGTCGCCCCAGGTTTCCCGCAGGCTGGG
>DJFO01000097.1:1662-4050 GCA_002432555.1 Marinagarivorans sp. UBA5870 | reverse complement strand
TCACGGCGCTTATTTGGCCGATGCGCTGTGCCAGCCGCGCGCTTATTTGACTGCTGCTCGTCACAGGCGACGGCGCTACCGCCCCATCCCCTCGTGGCTACCGCAAGGCGCTAAGCCGTGCCACAATTCCTGACCATCCTTCTTCACCCGGTTTGTCTACTGCCCCATGGAACACTCCCTGCTGACCAACGCCGTTCTCTACCTGCTCGCCGCTATAGTTGCGGTTACCCTTTTTCGCCGCCTGGGCCTGGGTGCCATTCTCGGCTACCTCTGCGCCGGCGTGGTACTGGGGCCGGAGGGGCTGCACCTCATCGAAGATCCGGAACACACCATGCACTTTGCGGAATTCGGCGTGGTGATGCTGCTATTTGTCATAGGGCTGGAACTCAACCCGGAAAAACTTTGGCAGATGCGGCGGCATATCCTGGTGCTGGGCGGCGGCCAAATGTTATTGAGCGCCGCGCTGCTCGCGGTGCTGCTAATCGGCGCGCTGCAATTTCCCACCAGCGTCGCCTGGATGCTGGGCCTCACCCTCGCCCTCTCCTCCACCGCCTTTGCCCTGCAGCTGATGAATGAACAGGGCATTATGGGTCTTTCCCTCGGCCGCAAGGGTTTTGCGATTTTGCTGCTGCAGGACCTCGCCGTGATTCCCATTCTGCTGCTGGTGGGCACACTCGCACCGGCCCAAGCGCAGGACGTAGTCCTCGCCTGGTGGCAGGGCCCGCTCGCGGTATTGGTGGTGCTGCTGATCGGGCGGTTCGCCATCAACCCGCTGCTGAAGGCGATTGCCGAAAGCGGCATGCGTGAACTGTTTTCCGCGGCCACTTTATTGATCGTGCTCGGCACCTCCCTTTTAATGCAGGCCTCCGGACTCACCATGGGTCTCGGGGCATTTCTCGCCGGGATTATTTTGGGTAACTCGAGCTTTCGCCATCAGCTGGAGGCGGATATTGAACCCTTCAAAGGATTGCTGCTTGGACTTTTTTTTATTGCGGTAGGCATGAGTTTGGATCTGCGCCTGCTGCTGCGCGAACCCTGGCTGATCCTCGGCGCCGCGCTCGCATTAATGCTGCTGAAAACCGCCGTTATAGCCGCGCTGGTCCGCCTGAGCCGCTGCCAATGGCGCGACGCGATTTTATTGGGACTGATGTTGTCCCAGGGCGGGGAATTTGCTTTTGTTGTGATGAATAAAGCCCTGAGCCTCGACCTGCTTCCCGTCACCGAGAGCAATCGCGTAACCCTGATTGTCGGCCTCTCCATGGCCCTCACGGCGCCGCTTGTAATGCTGTTGAAATACTTTCTGCACCCCAAACCCAAAGAGCAAACCTATATCCAGGACAAAATTCAAAACGACGAACCGGAAGTCATCATCGCCGGCTTCGGCCGATTTGGTCAGATCATCGGTCGTATTTTGGCGGCGAACCGGTTGAAATTTAGCGCGCTGGATAAAAATGTCGAGCACGTAGAATTCGTCAAACGGTTCGGCAACAAAGTATTCTACGGCGACGCCACCCGCCCAGAACTGCTCGCCGCCGCCGGCCTCGACCACGCACGGATTTTTGTATTGGCGGTGGACAATATGGAAGACTCCGTCGCCATAGCGCGCCACGTGCGCGCGAACTACCCCAAAATCATCATAATCGCCCGCGCCCGCGACCGGGCCCACGCTTACCAACTGCTCGATGCGGGTGTAAAACATATTATTCGGGAAACGCTGGAGAGCAGCCTGGTGGCTGCGGGGATTACCTTGGATAATTTGGGTTATACCGAAACCCAGACAAAAAATATGGTCGACATTTTCCGCGCGCATGACCATAAGATTTTGATGCAGGCGGCGGGGCATCAGAATGATGTTGAGGAATTGATAAAGATTTCTACAGAGGGGAGGAAGGAATTGGAGAGTTTATTTGCAAGGGATAACTCCTGAATATTTTCTAACCATGGCTTTCCCTCAACAGGACGCCAATGCCCGCGGATTCCCCAACCGCCGTTCATAGCGCCCTCCTCTCCCGCGCGCGGGAGAGGGGCCGGGGGAGAGGGCCGCCCTTCGGGNNAAGCTTCGCTAAACCCGAGCATCCCCCCGCATACCATTCAAGCGATCGTTCCTCCTACAACACAGCAGCTGCACTTCCCGGATAAACCCCAATACCAGTAGCTCACTAATACCCACCATTGTCCTAACCCCACTCGTCATTATCTGGCCGATGCCCTCCGCAGAAATATCAGACGACAGCTCCCGCACCACAATTGAGACGACAAAAAATTCCGCAAAGTAATCGTTAGTGTTGTAAAGGAAAATTTTGCTGGTATGATTACCGCCACGTTTCAGTCTCCACGCGGCTGTTAAACCAAGGAGGGTCCAATATGAGCAAGATGCCTCAGACTTTT
>DJFO01000097.1:0-1635 GCA_002432555.1 Marinagarivorans sp. UBA5870 | reverse complement strand
TTCATTTAGATAAATGCCAACCCAACGGAAGAGTTGCTCATTATGAAAAATAGGATTTCCACCAAAATCGAGGCATTGCTTTCCGCCTTGTTGCTTCTCGTTCCCGTTCTCGACACTTATGCACTGGTTATGGCCGATTGCGTAGGGGAAGGTGGTACCAAGCTTTGCTCGGCTCCGACACCATCACCCTGGGTCTATCGTCTATGCGATAACACGGGCGCATACATTTCCCGTTATCGTGCATGGTGCGAGGTCTCAGGAGGCACCTATGTTTTTAAAACCGGGCCAAGCTGTGCAGGCAGAATTCCTGACGCCGAGTCCAACCTGGTGCAGCGGGCAGAAGCATTTTCCAAAAGGATGTCGGGAAAGCCAACCTGCCCCATCAATGACTCCGGTTGGGGAACAACTACTAGCTCCTCTCAGTGCAACAGCGGGGCGCCAGTGTACCAAAACGGAATTCTAACAACAGACCGCCGCATTTTAGCTGCGAGCAGTTGCGGGGAAACTGTTTTTGCAACTAAAAACCGCAAGCTTGTATGCCCGGTCGGCACCGTTCGATATACCATCGGGACCGAAGTAGTTTGTGTAGAGGATCAGGAGTTTTCCGAATGTCCTGCCGTTGGCAACCCCATTCTCCCACTTACCGGCAAAAAAATTCAGCGCGAAACCGATTTTTCAGGAACGCTGCCGTTGCTCAGGATTTACAGCTCCAAACCCTGGTTTATCCCTTATAACGTCGCCGGTAATCACCCTGCACCCACAGGTGGGCTCGGCGAATATTGGCGAATAAACTTCTCTTATAGATTATTCCATCTGGATGGAAATTTATCTCGGTACGCCATTTCCTTCCCCAACGGAGCGATCGAATACTTCGGCGCCGATTTCAAACCTACTACACNNCCTACACAATTGTACACAAACGGCGTGCTGCGGAATGACGGGAACCAATACACCTATAGGTACGACGATTTGAGGATTACGTTTTCCGCTGAGGGATTCATACGGGATTACACAGAGGCGGGCGGGCAGACCTACAGCTTCTTCTACTCTGGAGCAGATTTCATTGATCCGGTTCCCGCGACTTTGCCGAATGGGATGCCGAGCGAGTCCGCNNAAGAGGCGCAGAAAAAGTTATTTATGAGTATGACTTCAACGACAACCTTAGCAGGGTAAGCATGCCTGGGGGATTAATTCGCCAGTATCTCTACGAAAATTCATCAATCAAACACGCCCTTACCGGAATTCTTGACGAGAGCGGAATAAATTTTGCGGCTTGGACCTACGACGCAACTGGCCGAGCGATATCGTCTACACACAATGGAGGGGCTGAAGCCATTTCTTTGGATTTTTCTCAAGCCGCCAACGGCACCGATCCAAAAATCTTAGTGACGAGCACACTCGGTAAACAAAGCACGTATAAATATACCGTGAATCAGGGCATCCGCAGAGTGAAATCGATCGAAGGTCATGCGTCTGAAAACTGCGCCGCAGCGAATCGCGCGTACGACTACTACCCCAACGGCACCCTGAAAAGCAAAACCGATTGGTCCGGCAACATCACCTCCTATGTGCGGGATTCCTTCGGCCGGGAGACCTCCCGTACCGAAGCAACCGGCACTTCGCAAGCAAGAACGA
>DJFO01000282.1 GCA_002432555.1 Marinagarivorans sp. UBA5870 | reverse complement strand
GAATTGCAGCCGCTGGTACTGGATAACGTGGCCAATCAGATCTTGGAGGGAAACAAATCGATCATAGGGGTCATGGTCGAAAGCAATATAGGCGCAGGCAGTCAGAAGATTCCTCCAAACCTGAAAGACCTCAAGTATGGGGTGTCGGTTACCGATGCCTGTATCGATTGGGGAACCACCGAGAACGTGCTGTTTTCGATGCACGATAAAATCAAGGATGTCCTGCCGGTTCGAAATCGCCGATGAATTGCCGCACCACTTGTGTAAAGCCCGCCCTGTTTTAGGAGCGGGCCACCTCGACCAGCTCACGTTTTGTTACTCAGAAAAGCCATAAAGTCTCTTTCCGCACAAATGACGAGTGGCTTTTTTGCCATCACACTGGTAACTTCACCCGATCGCCGCAATAAATTGGTGCAAGGCGAGGATGGGCAGCCGAACTCACCTAGGGATAGCAGAGCAAACTTTTGTGACGCTTTTCAATGGCCGTTTTTTCCAATCAGGCAAGCAATAACATCCACGACCCATCAGTGGAAACATTGATCGGAGAGTTGGGCGACAGAAGCTCCATCTGGTACGATCTTCGGCTTGCTGAGATGTCTGGCTACGACTATATCTTCGCCCCAGACGCGGTGTGCCGCCAACTGAGCAGTCTGCGGGCGCTAGCCGATTTTCTCGGCAACATTCAGACGATCCTGGGTTCCGCCAGAAACAGGACAATTCTTGTCAGCTATTGGCACGACCGCAATCGCAAGCAGCACTTCGAAAAATACTTCCTTGAATGGTCGGACGACATTGCCATTGGCTGGCGAAAAGAGCTACTGGATGAAAGCCCTCAACTCGACTTCATCCAGATGCTGTTTGAACACAGCGAGAAGTTAATAATGGACAAATAGAATCCGATCAGTAGTAAGCATTCGAAGTATCAGTGTGATCGGTAACGTCTTTGAGACCTTTGAGCTCCGGTATTTTACTCAACAAGGTTTTTTCCACACCCTCCTTCAACGTCAGATCAACCGCACTACATCCCTGACAACCGCCTCCAAACTTAAGTATCGCATAACCGTCTTCCGTTACTTGCACCAGACTCACGTTGCCTCCATGCGCCGCCAGCCCCGGGTTCACCTCGTTAAACAGGATGTAATTGATTTTATCTTCAACCGAGCTGTCATCGCTGATCTTCGGCATCTTCGAATTGGGCGCACGGATCGTAAGTTGCCCCCCCATTCGGTCGGGAGAATAATCGACCTTTGCCTCTTCGAGATAGGGAAGGCTTCGACCTTCAAACCACGCGTTAAAACTCTCAAGGGGCACACTGATATCACCCTCCTTTTCCTCCCCGGGGCGCAGATAAGCGATGCAGGTCTCAGCCTGCGGTGTTCCGGGATTCGCAACAAACATGCGGATTCCAATCCCGTTACAATTCTGCTTTCTCAACAGCTCCGCCAAGTATTCTTGCGCCGAAGCCGTGATGGTGACGTTTGGCGCCTGCTTCTCAATCTGTGACATAACAATCTCTCAAGGAACCGAAACTACGGATATTGGACAAGCGACAGGTATAAACCTGACAAAAATACTCGGGTATTTTAGCCAATAAGCCAATCGATTAAAACAGCACCCCCACGGGTGATTCTGTTACAATTTTGCCTTCTGCATCAAAAAATTTTGATATAGGTAGTCGCAGTGAATCGAACAAGCCGCCAAAGTGCGCTTTATCAGGCCTTACAACAACGCATTCTGATCTTGGACGGAGCCATGGGCACCATGATCCAAGGGTATAAGCTGAAAGAAGCGGATTTCCGTGGAGTCCGCTTTGTCGATCATCCACACGATCTAGCAGGCAATAATGATTTACTTTGCCTGACCCAACCGCAGATCATCGAAGAGATCCACCGCGCCTATCTTGCGGCTGGTGCCGATATCCTGGAAACCAACACCTTCAACAGCACCGCTGTGTCCCAGTCCGACTATCATCTGCAGGCCGCTGTGTACGATCTCAATTTTGCTGCAGCAGAACTCGCTCGTCGAGTTGCCGATGAGTTTACGACTTGCGCGAAGCCGCGTTTCGTTGCCGGTGTCCTCGGGCCTACCAGCCGCACCTGCTCCATATCCCCGGATGTCAACGATCCCGGCGCCCGCAACGTCTCCTTTGACGAGCTCGTCACGGATTACACCACGGCAATCGATGGTCTGGTGAAAGGCGGTGCCGACATATTAATGGTCGAAACCATCTTCGATACCTTGAATGCCAAAGCTGCTGTGTTTGCCGTTCAATCCTACTTCGACCAGTTCGGAATAGAATTGCCGGTCATGATCTCCGGCACCATTACGGACGCGTCCGGACGCACCTTGTCCGGCCAAACCACAGAGGCCTTTTATAATTCGCTGGCGCACGCTAAGCCTCTGGCGATCGGCTTGAACTGCGCCCTGGGGGCGGAAGAACTGCGACCATACCTTAAAGAACTGTCGCGCGTGGCGGCCTGTCACGTCTCCGCACATCCCAATGCCGGCCTCCCCAATGAGTTCGGCGAGTATGATCAATCCGCTGGCGAAATGGCGGCAATCGTCGAAGAATTTGCTCGCAGCGGCTTCGTTAACATTATTGGTGGCTGCTGCGGTACGACACCAGACCATATTCGCGAGATCGCCGCCGCTGTAGCCCGCCATGCCCCTCGCCCGCTGCCGACCATAGCGCCGGCTTGCCGGCTCGCGGGACTCGAGCCATTCAACATTCAACAGGATTCCCTGTTCGTCAACATCGGAGAACGCTGCAATGTCACCGGCTCCGCACGCTTTAAGCGCTTAATCATCGATGACGATTACACAACCGCCCTCGAAGTCGCCCTGGAGCAAGTGGAAAACGGGGCCCAGGTGCTCGATATCAACATGGACGAGGGCATGCTCGATGCAGTGAAAGCCATGACTCGCTTTCTGAACCTCATTGCAGGGGAGCCGGACATAGCCCGCGTACCCATTATGGTCGACTCGTCCAAATGGCATGTGATCGAAGCCGGCCTGAAATGTATCCAGGGCAAACCTATAGTCAATTCGATCAGTTTGAAAGGGGGTGAGGCGGAATTTATTCAGCAAGCCACTTTATGTCGCCGCTACGGCGCGGCTGTAGTAGTCATGGCCTTTGATGAAACAGGTCAAGCGGATACCTTAGCGAGAAAAATCGCCATCTGCCAGCGCAGTTACGACATTCTTGTGGACCGGGTAAAAATGCCCCCGGAAGATATCATTTTCGATCCAAATATCTTTGCCGTGGCGACGGGAATTGATGACCATAACAATTACGCTGTGGATTTTATCGAAGCGGCACACTGGATACGTAAAAATCTGCTGCACGCCTCGGTTTCCGGCGGCGTGAGCAACGTGTCGTTTTCGTTTCGCGGCAACAACTCGGTACGCGAAGCCGTTCATTCGGTTTTTCTATTCCATGCCATCAAAGCCGGCATGAACATGGGCATAGTCAACGCAGGGCAACTGGCAATTTATGATGATCTGCCGGCTGACCTGAAAGAGTCGGTCGAGGACGTCATTCTCAATCGTCACTCCCACGCAACAGAGCGACTGGTTGATCTCGCGGAAAAATACCGCGACGACGGCAGCAGCGGGCCAAAGAAGGAGGACCAATTATGGCGCGACTTGCCGGTCAATAAACGACTCGAATACGCGCTGATCAAAGGAATTACCACGCACATCATAGAAGACACCGAAGCTGCTCGGCAAATCGCCGTCCGCCCTCTCGACGTTATTGAAGGCCCCTTGATGGACGGGATGAACGTTGTCGGGGATTTATTTGGTGAAGGCAAAATGTTCTTGCCCCAGGTAGTCAAATCAGCGCGGGTCATGAAACAAGCGGTAGCCTATCTGCAACCCTATATTGAACAGGAAAAAAACGCGGAATCCAAACCCAACGGCCGCATATTAATGGCGACGGTCAAGGGTGACGTGCACGACATAGGTAAAAACATCGTCGGCGTGGTTCTGCAGTGCAACAACTACGAGGTCATCGACCTNNGCGTGGTTCTGCAGTGCAACAACTTTGAAGTAGTCGATCTCGGAGTGATGGTGTCCTGCGAAAAAATTCTAGAGACAGCGCGTGAAAAAGCTTGTGACATCATTGGTTTGTCGGGCCTGATTACGCCGTCGCTCGACGAGATGGTAACCGTAGCCCGAGAAATGCAGCGGCAGGGCTTTAAACTCCCACTATTGATCGGCGGCGC